>CAYSMM010000007.1:0-16933 GCA_964432095.1 uncultured Burkholderiaceae bacterium
CCATTGTGGACAAGGTGCCAGTGCGCGCTGCAGACCCGAACGCGCCGCTGCAATTGCAGATTTGTTCGCTCGACTACAGCAGCTACGTCGGCAAGATCGGCATTGGGCGTGTGACTCAAGGCCGTATTCGCGCAGGCCAGCAGGTGGCCGTGTGCTTTGGCAACGACGATGAGGGCCCTGATCCCATCGTTGGCAAGATCAATCAGGTGCAAATGTTCAGCGGACTGGAGCGTACGGTGGTGCAGGAGGCCGAGGCTGGCGACATAGTACTGATCAACGGCATAGAGGAAATCGGCATTGGCTGCACCGTCACGGATGTGGAATTGCCTCAGCCGCTGCCCATGCTCACTGTGGACGAGCCGACGCTGACGATGAACTTCCTCGTCAATAACTCACCGTTTGCGGGCCGCGAGGGCAAGTTCGTGACCTCGCGCCAACTGCGCGAGCGGCTGGAGCGTGAGCTCAAGAGTAACGTCGCGTTGCGTGTGGAGTACCCCGAGGACACCGACACCTTCATCGTCAGCGGCCGCGGCGAGTTGCACCTCACCATCCTGCTGGAGAACATGCGCCGCGAGGGGTACGAGCTGGCCGTGAGCAAGCCGCGTGTGGTATTCCACAACGTTAACGGTGAAAAGCACGAGCCTATGGAACTGGTGACGGCTGACGTCGAAGAGCAGCACCAGGGCGCAGTGATGCAGGCACTAGGCGAGCGCAAGGCCGAGCTGCAGAACATGGAACCCGACGGCATGGGCCGCGTGCGATTGGAGTATCGCATTCCGGCGCGCGGGCTGATCGGCTTTCAAACCGAATTTCTCAACCTGACGCGTGGCACCGGCCTCATCAGCAACATCTTCGATGGTTACGAGGTCTACAAGGGCGACATTCCCAGCCGCAAGAACGGTGTGTTGATCAGCCAGGACGACGGCGAGATCGTCACCTACGCGCTGGGTAAACTCGATGACCGCGGCCGCATGTTCGTCAAGCCTGGTGACCCGGTGTACGAGGGCATGATCGTGGGCATACACAGCCGCGACAATGACCTGGTGGTGAACCCCGTGAAAACCAAGCAGCTCACCAACTTTCGCGTCAGCGGCAAGGAAGACGCCATCCGTCTGACTCCGCCGATCGCTCTGTCGCTGGAGTATGCGGTGGAGTTCATCGAGGACGACGAGCTCGTGGAGATTACGCCCAAGAGCATCCGTTTGCGCAAGCGACACCTCAAGGAGCACGAACGCAAGCGCGCGTCGCGCGAGGCCGAGGCCGTTTGATGGCACTGTACCGCTTGCCGGCGGTTACCGCAGTCACACTCTACGCATGACGAAAAGCTCGCAGCACAGCCGCGCCGTTTGGGTGATGGTGACCGTCACGCTGATGTGGAGCATCGCGGGCGTTGTGCAGCGTCAGGTGCATGGCGCTGGCGCGTTTGAGGCCACGTTTTGGCGCAGCTTGTTTACAGCGCTATTCGTCGCCTCGGCGTTAGGCTGGCAGTATCGTAGCCTCGCATCCCTGTTAAACACCAGTAAGGCATTGGTGCTGTCAGGAGTATGCTGGTCGGTGATGTTCACGGCCTTCATGCTTGCGCTTGCGCTCACCACCGTGGCCAATGTGCTCGTCACCATGAGTGTGGCACCTCTATTCACTGCACTGCTGGCGCGCGTGTGGCTCAGGCAGCCGCTGAAGTTGCGTGTGTGGCTTGCGATTGTTGCCGCGGGTGCGGGCATTGCCTATATGTACGCGGGTGATGTGTCAGCGCTCAGCGGCACGCATGGCCTGGGCATCGCAGTTGCGCTTTGCGTGCCCATCGCTGCGGCTGTCAACTGGAACCTCACCCATGCAGGTGGCGACGAGGTGAATCTGATGCCGGCCGTGCTGATGGGGGCGATCATTTCCTGCATCATCACTTTACCGATAGCTCTGCCCTTGAAGGCTACGGGCAGTGACGTTGCCTGGCTCGCATTACTGGGCGTGGTGCAGCTCGGCGTTCCGTGCATGCTGGCGGTGTGGTGTGCGCAACGGCTGCCTGCGCCAGAGATGAGCTTGCTGTGTCTGCTGGAGGTGATCTTCGGCGTATTGTGGGCGTGGTGGGGCGCGGGTGAGGTGCCGTCTAGCCGCGTGCTGGCTGGCGGTGCCGTAGTGCTGGCTGCGCTGGCCATCAATGAACTGTTTGCATTGAAAGAGAAGAAATGATGAGTCTACAAACCGACGCCATTGTCGAGGCCGATGTCATCTGCCAGGTTCACAACCACATCGGCTTCATCACACTCAACCGACCCAAGGCACTGAATGCGCTGACGCTGGGCATGATTCGCAGCATCACGGCTGCGCTGCACGCATGGCGTAACGATGCATCGGTGTACGCCGTCGTCGCGCATTCCACCAGCGAGAAGGCGTTTTGTGCTGGAGGTGACATTCGCTTCTTCCACAAGGCAGCCACCACTGGCAACCCGCAGCTGGAGGATTTTTTCACCGAGGAGTACACCCTCAACCACTTGATTCACCGTTATCCCAAGCCGTACATCGCACTGATGGACGGCGTAGTGATGGGCGGTGGTATGGGCATCTCGCAAGGCGCGGGCTTACGAATCGTCACCGAGCGCACCAAGATGGCTATGCCCGAAACCAATATCGGCTTGTTCCCGGATGTGGGCGGCGGCTGGTTCCTTTCGCGTTGCGAGGGCCACATCGGCGAATGGCTTGCACTCACCGGCCACGTGCTCACCGGGCGCGAGGCAGTCTACTTTGATCTGGCCGATATTGAATGCACTGCCGCGGCATTACCTGGGCTGATTCACACACTCAAGAGCGACACTTTCACTTGTGATGCTGACGTCACGCGCACCGTGCTGGCACTACTGGGCGACCATGGTGCCGAGGTTGAGCATGAGCGCAGCGAGAGTGACTTCGTCGATCAACTCGTGGCGCTCGACGACCTTGTGACGCAGCACTTCAGCCTGCCCACCCTGCGCGACATCATCCAATCGCTCGAGGGCAGCGAGGGTTGTGAATGGTCGCAACATACCGCAGCAACCTTGCGCAAGCGTTCTCCGCTGATGCTGCATGTGGTGCTGGAGCAAGTCCGCCGCGCACGTAGCATGACGCTGGCTGACGACTTACGCATGGAGCGCGGTTTGGTTCGCCATTGCTTCCATTTACGCGGAGCAGCAGGCAGCGAGACGGTAGAGGGCGTGCGCGCCCTGGCGGTGGAAAAAGATCACGCGCCCAAGTGGCAGCCAGCGCGAATCGAAGACGTATCGCGTGAAGAAGTCAATGCGTTCTTCGTCAGCCCCTGGCCTGCGCATGCGCACCCGCTCAAATCATTGCAGGATTGATATCAGCCAGTATTCATTGATACTGCATATACTATAGTGCCGTTGCTGGTATTCTGAAAAGCAGCAACGGCATGTTAGAGCATTGAGTATTATGTTTTATGAATTAAGCTTGGTAACTCAAGCCTCATAAAGTATCAAGTCGATTTTGGTTTAGATGTTTTACGCATGCGTGGCTTGGATCGTTTGGCAGGGGCTTTGACCTTGGCAGGCGTAGTCTTGCTCGCCGTCATTCGCACAGCCACCTTGCGGGCTGCATCACTGGCGACGCCCTTGGATGTTTTCTTTCGTGGCCCTGCACCTGGCTTGGCTGGCTTTGCGTTTTGTGCCGCGTCCAATAACTTCTCGGCCAAAAACAAGTCTTCATTGATAATGCCCGCGGCCTTGGCCGTAGCAATCTTGGCCTGCGCTAAATTCTCGTTGGGGTTGGCTTTGAGCAGCTCGCGTACAGCGGCCGAAAGCTCCTTGGCCGCACTGCGCTTGAGCTGCTTGCCGCGCGCCGCTTTCAGCGCAGCCACCAAAGCATCGACCACCGGTTTGATGAGTGAGTTGAGATCCATGTCCATGTCGAGCAGTCTGCTTGAGTGCCACCGCTTTGTCAAAATAGTATTGTGACCCTCAAAGAAGCGCCAAAGCACACCCACAGCCCCTGGCGCCTGAGCGTTGCGCCAATGATGGACTGGACCGACCGTCATTGCCGTGCTTTCCACCGCATGATCACGCGTCACGCGCGGCTGTACACCGAGATGGTGAGCACGGGCGCGCTGATTCATGGCGACGTGGCGCGGCACTTGCAGTTCAACGCGGCGGAGCACCCGTTAGCGCTGCAGCTTGGGGGCAGTGAGCCGGCAGACCTTGCGCATTGCGCCAAGCTCGGTGAGCAATGGGGCTATGACGAGATCAACCTCAACTGCGGCTGCCCCAGCGAGCGCGTGCAGCGCGGTGCGTTTGGCGCATGCCTGATGGCCGAGCCGAAGCTCGTGCGTGATTGCATCAATGCCATGGTGGACGCGGTGCAACTGCCCGTGACGGTGAAGCACCGCATTGGCATCGACAAAACTGAAAGTTATGCCTTCGTGCGCGACTTTGTGGGCACCGTGGCCGAGGGCGGCTGCACAGTGTTCATCGTGCATGCGCGCAATGCATGGCTGCAAGGCTTGTCGCCTAAAGAGAACCGGGAAGTGCCACCGCTGCGCTACGAATATGTGCATCAGCTCAAGCGCGACTTTCCGCAACTCACCATCGTCATCAACGGCGGCATTAAATCTAACGCCGATATTGCTGCGCAACTCGAGTATGTCGATGGCGTGATGGTAGGCCGCGAGGCCTATCATCACCCGTGGCTGATGAGCAGTTGGGACGATGAGTTCTTCACCCCCGCTCCCGTAGTAACGGGTGAGGGTGATACCGAGGTAGAGGCCATCACGCATGAGCATGTCGAACAACAACTCATCGCATACCTGCAGCGCGAAATTAGCCAAGGTACCGCGCTGCACACCATGACGCGCCATCTCATGGGGCTGTGGAACGGTCAGCCCGGTGCGCGCAAATGGCGGCAAGCGCTCAGCGACAACCGCCTGCGCGGTGTGCCCGTGGCCGAGTTGTTTGCGTTGGCGGGGAGGGCAAGACGCGAAGAGCTATTGAGACAACAAAACGTAGAGATGACTTAGAGCATCAAAGCAGAGGTCAGACTAGAGGCTCGAAGCGAACTCAATCGTGCCTGCAAGAGATTGCGCCGGGTGGATGCTGCCATTACGCAGTAGCATCCGCAGATTTAAACGACTGAGCTTCTTCTGTATGTGCATGTCAGTGTGCATCACAGCATCAATGTCAGCAGGCATCCTAAGTGATTCATACGGATTTGCTCCGATAGCTTTAACAAACCCCAAAGCATTTCTATATTCAGCAGATTGCAAAAAGCATACAGCAACTATGTTTGGTTTGTTGTCCGCTAAGTTGTTACTGTCTTTCTTTGCTTCCAGAACTTCTTTTAGGGCTACTTTTAGCCAATCCTCGCCATCGCCAACGTCGCCAGATCCATCTTGCGGGACATATTCTCCGTTGGGATTCCCATCCATGTGGATGGCAATCTGAGTCTTGTCGCATTTGCTTAGCACGACACGGGAGAAGCGCTTAGCTTGCTCTGCAGCGGCGGAGAGTTTCTCTGCATCAGTCAAAGGTTGAAGCAGGTTCGACAGCCAGTCAGTTAGCTTCTTACTGTCACCCGTTGGCAGCCGGCCTTGTACAGCACATGAACGGCGGGCAACAAAACCTTTGCAGAATGCAGCACACAAATCCTCCACGTACTGGAAGGTATCCACCGTCTTTCTGTACACATAGCACTCCACGTGAAATGGTTCATCTTCTTCTGTTAGTGCTGATAGGTCCGGCCCGCTGCTGTTCCATTTTAGTTTGCAGCCCCTGCCTAACAAGTACTTCGCCACTTGGAGTTGCCACAGCAGTGAGTAGTAAGCCCGTACTCTGGTTGTGTGAGCAAATTGTTATTGCCTTCCCAGTTCTTGATTTTCATTGCTATTTCCAGCAGTGAATCGAGCAGCGCGAACGACTCTTCACCGTGAAATACACCGAGACGCAAACTCATGTAGTGGCAGTAATACGGTGGTTTTTCGCTGAAGGCTTTCAGAGTTTTAATCGGAAAGGCTTCAGCAATCCATCGGTACTTGTCTAGTCGCTCCTCAACGCGCGACCAATCAAGCAATTGATCAACAAGAATTTTTTGAGCCGGCAGCAATGTCATCAGGTGCTCACTGGTTGACTTCGGCGTTGCCAAATCGCGCGAAATTTCGCTTCATGCTCGCCACATACGTCGGGTCGTAATGCTGCTCCAGTGACTCGCGCACAAAGGTGCGAAACGCGTTCACGTCTTGCGGGTTGCGGGTGAGTTGCTTCCAGCGTTCCACCGTGTCGCGCCCACGCAGCGCCACCAGCGCGTCCAGCCGCGCGTGTAGGGCCGCTGGGTCCTGCACAAAAAAATCGTATTCGTCCATCAGCAGATCAACCCGCTGCTCCATGGGTACATCCAGAACTATGCAGTCACTACCGCGCATCTGCCCTATCAGGGCGGCGGGTACTTGTACAGCACCCACTTTCTTGCTTTCACTCTCAACGTACACCGGTCGGCTTGTGCTCAGCGCACGCAGCGCATGCCACACGCGAGACTCAAACATTTTTTGTGACGGCTGTACATCGCCGGGCTTCAAGCCCAGCACGCTGCCGCGGTGGTTGGCCAGGCCCTCGAGATCCAGCACCTGCTCGCCCTGCGCCTGCAGCGCATGCAGGTAACGAGTTTTGCCGCTGCCGGTTTTGCCGCACACCACCTTGAATTCGAACTGCGCTGGCAGGGTGCGGAGCTCGGTCATCACGGCACGGCGGTATTCGCGATAGCCACCGTCGATCACGTCCACCTTGAAGCCGATTTTCGCCAGCACATGGGCCAGCGCGCCGCTGCGGTTGCCGCCGCGCCAGCAATAGACGAGGGGCCGCCAGGAGCGCGGCTTGTCGAGCACCTGTGCCTCGATATGTCGGGCGATGTTGCGCGCTACCAGCACCGCGCCGCGCTTTTTGGCATCGAATGCCGACACTTGCTTGTACTCGGTGCCGATGAGTTTGCGCTCCTCGTTGGTGAGCGACGGCCAGTTCACCGCGCCGGGGATGTGATCTTCAGCGTACTCGGCCTCACTGCGCACGTCGATGAGGAGGCTGTAGCTTTCAAGTTGCGCCAGTACCTGCCGCGCATCAACCAATGTCATGGCGTTGACTTCAACAAGGCTTGCAGCTTGGGCCACACGTTGTTGAGCATGGTGGGCTGCGCTTTCTCGTTGGGGTGGATACGATCAGCCTGAAACAGATCGAGTGCGTGCGCAACGTCGCCCACACCTTTGAGAAAGAATGGCACCAGCGCCACTTTCTCGCTGTCGGCCACTTTCTTGAACGCGGCGGCAAAGCGGCTGGTGAAATCCGCGCCGTAGTTGGGCGGCAATTGCATGCCGAGGATCAACACCTTGGCCTTCACGGCCTGAGCGGCTTTGACCATGCGCCTCAAGTTCTCCTCGAGTTTGGCCAGCGGCAGGCCGCGTAGCGCGTCGTTGCTGCCCAGCTCGATGATGACGTGCGTGGGCTTGTGCTCGGCAATCAGACGGTCGATGCGTTGCACGCCGCCTGCGGTCGTCTCGCCGCTGATACTGGCATTGGTGACTTTGGCATTGATCTTTTCCTCGGCTAGGCGCTTTTCCATCAAGGCGACCCAGCCGGTACCGCGTGCCAGACCGTACTCTGCCGACAAGCTGTCGCCCACCACCAGAATGTGCTCGGGCTTGCTCTTTTGAGTGCTTGCCTGTGCGTTGCTGCCGGCTACCGTCAATACAGCCATGAGCCCTAAAACCGCAGTGTATTCAAGCGCTCTTAGAATGCGGTGCATGACATCTCCTGTTCCAGTGATTGAAGCCCGACATCTGCACAAAACGGTGGACGATGCCGGTGGTGTACTGACCATTTTGCACGACATCAGTTTTTCACTTTCTCAGGGCGAAAGTGCTGCTGTCGTTGGCGCATCAGGCTCGGGCAAAACCACATTGCTGTCGCTGATTGCAGGCCTGGACACTCCGTCGCAAGGCTCGGTGCAGTACGGAGTCAATGGTCAGGCTACCGATATTTTTGCACTAGACGAAGACGCCCGCGCCGCACTGCGCGGCCAGCTTGTGGGGTTTGTGTTTCAGTCGTTTCAACTCGTCGGCAACCTCACCGCACTGGAGAACGTGATGCTGCCTCTGGAGCTGCAGGGCCGCACCGGCGAGGCGCGCGACCGTGCAAAAGAGATGCTGCAACGCGTGGGCTTGGGCGAACGGCTGGGCCACTATCCCAAATACCTGTCGGGCGGCGAGCAGCAGCGCGTGGCCTTGGCGCGTGCGTTCGTGGTGCAGCCCAAAATCCTGCTGGCCGACGAGCCCACCGGTAACCTCGACCACGCCACCGGCGAGCGCATCATCGAGTTGATGTTCGATTTGAATCGCGAGCGCGGCACCACCCTGGTGCTGGTGACGCATGACCGCAATCTTGCGGCACGTGCCGACCGAAGGCTTGAGATTGCTGCAGGTCAGCTGATCTCTGATTCGGCGAATGCATTGGCTTAGCCCATATGAATCATGGCTCGTAAAGTTCTCTATGGTTTTCACGCCATCGGCGTGCGCCTGAAAGTGGCGCCGCAAACGGTGCGCGAGTTGCAGTATGACCCCGCACGGCGCGACCAGCGCATGCGGGCGTTCGTCAAGCGCGCCGAGGAGGCTGGCGCCAAGTTGCGTGAGGTGAGTGACAAGCAACTGCATGACTTGGCCCGCAGTCCGCAGCACCAGGGCGTGGTGGCGCTGGTGGAGGAAATCAAGCACACCAAGTCGCTTGATGATTTGCTCGATGGCGCAGAGGGCGCGCCGCTGCTATTGCTGCTCGACAGCGTGACCGACCCGCACAACCTGGGCGCATGCCTGCGCGTGGCCGACGGCGCGGGGGCGCATGCCATCGTTGCGCCGGTTGACCATGCCTGCGGCATCAACGCCACGGTGGCCAAGGTGTCCAGCGGCGCCAGCGAAACCGTGCCGTACTTCATGGTGACCAACCTGGCGCGCACGATGAACGAGCTGAAAGAGCGCGGCATCGTGCTGGTCGGCACGAGCGACCAGGCTGACAAGTCGATCTACGACACCGATCTCACCCGTCCGGTGGCGCTGGTACTGGGTGCCGAAGGCGAGGGCATGCGGCGGCTGACGCGCGACACCTGCGACGAGTTGGTGCGCATCCCGATGCAGGGTGCGGTGGAAAGCCTGAATGTGTCGGTGGCGTCGGCGCTGTGTCTTTACGAGGCGGTGCGGCAGCGTAAAAAGCTGGGCCGTTGAGCGCACCCAACGCATTTTTAGGCACATCCATTCTTATACTTCATACAGTAACATGCCTTTACTGGTAGTTATTATTGAATTTGAATTTATATAGTCAATGGAGTATATAATCCAATCATCCCATCCTGCCCATTTGTGCAGTCTGTTCCCCGGTTTTTGCAGTCTGTCGCGCCGCGCGTGTTGGGCTGGCACCGCTGTGGCACAGTGCTTTTCAACCTAGCACTGGGAGAGCACCATGCAAGCCACGCTCAAGCTGTTGTCTGCTTACGCCATATCTGTGATCGCGGCGTTCATTTTCGCCATGTCATCGGCGCAAGACACGCTGGCGCAAACTCCAATGCCGCCCGCAGCGGGTGCCAGCGTACCGGCCAATAGCAAGACTCGGGCTGGGGTTGGCGCGTCCAGTTCAACCAGTACCAGCACAACGACGACCACCACGCCCGATGGCAAGCAAACCGTGACGGTGGTCACCAACCCTGACGGCAGTACGACCACCACCACGACCACGGTGTCAACCACCGGCGCTGGCCAGTCAAGCGGCAGCGTGAAATCGGCTACGTCATCAAGCTTCGGCTGGACATCGTGGCTGTGGGGTGGCGAGCGCGTCAGTGGCTCGGGCAAGCTCGCAACCGAGCAGCGCACGGTGAGCGGCTTTGACGGCATCAGCGTCAGCAGCGGCGTCAAGGTGGTGCTACGCCAGTCCGGCAAAGAGGCCGTCGAGGTGAAGGCCGACGACAACATCGTGCCGCTCATCGAAACACGGGTAGAAGACCGCAAGCTGGCCATAGGCATCAAGCGTGGCTACAACGTCAGCACGCGCAATCCGGTGGTGGTGACGGTAGATCTCGACAAACTCAATTCCATTTCTGTGGCTGGCACCGGCGACGTCGAGTCTGAGCAACTCAAAGGCAGCGACTTGCGGGTGAGCATCGCAGGCTCCGGTGACGTGAAGCTCGGCACGCTGTCTTTGGGCAGCCTGTCGGTGTCCATTGCCGGTAGCGGTGATTTTTCTGCGTCGGGCAGTGCCCCCACGCAGAAGTACAGCATTAGCGGCTCAGGCGATATTCGCGCCATCAAACTCGAAGGTAAAGATGTGACGGTGAAAATCGCGGGCAGCGGCGACGCGCGCGTGTGGGCCAAAGACACGCTCACCGCGTCCATCGCGGGCAGCGGTGACATTACCTATGCAGGTGACGCCAAGATCAGCAAGTCAGTGGCAGGCTCGGGCAGCGTCTCGAAATACTGACTGATCATCGCTTGCACGGTGGTGCGGCCCACGCGCCACCGTTAACATCGCGGCATGTCGCCTACCGCCGCGCTTGCGCTGCTTGCAGCTGCCGTTGTCCTCGTTCCACTCTTTAAACGTTTTGGCTTGGGCACCGTGCTCGGCTACCTGGTGGCGGGCATCGTGATCGGGCCGCATATGCTGGCTTTCGTCACTGAGACGCAGGCCATGCTGCATACCGCAGAGCTGGGCGTAACGCTGCTGATGTTTCTCATTGGGCTCGAGTTGCAGCCGCAGCGTCTGTGGGCTCTCAGGCATCAGGTGTTCGGCCTCGGCAGCCTCCAAGTGGGCGGTACAGCGGCCGTGGTGGCGGCCATCGCCATGAGCTTAGGCTTGGCGTGGCCGGCTGCACTACTGGTGGGCGTGGCCATTGCGATGTCGTCCACCGCCTACATCTTGCCGCTGCTTGCGCAGCGCAAAGAGCTTTCCACGCGCTATGGCCGCGAGACATTTGCCATTCTGCTGTTTCAAGACGTGAGTGTGATTCCCATCCTCGCGCTGCTGGCGCTCGTCAGCACTGCGAGCGGCGCCAAGCCGCTGGGCTGGCCCGCCTTGGTGGCAATCCTGATGGTTGCGCTGGCTGGCCGCTACGTGCTGGCTACGATGTTTCGCTATGTGGCGCGATTTGGCTCACGCGAGTTGTTCACTGCGGCGGCGCTACTGGCTGCAGTCGGCATCGCGTTGCTGATGAGTGCTGTCGGGCTGTCAGCTTCGCTCGGCGCGTTCCTTGCTGGCGTGTTGCTGGCTGACTCGGAGTTTCGTCACGAGCTGGAGGCATCGATCGAGCCGTTCGAGGGACTGTTGCTCGGTTTGTTCTTCATGGCGGTGGGCATGGGCATCAATCTGCCGCTGGTGGCCAGCAAGCCCTTGATCGTCATGGGCCTGGGTGCGGGCATTTTGCTGCTCAAGGCGGTGTTCTTATACGGTGCACGGCGTGCGCTCGGCGAGCGCGACACAGTTGCAAGACCGCTGGCCATCCTATTGGCGACAGGCGGTGAATTCGCGTTCGTGCTGTTCGACGTGGCCGGTAGGGGCGGCGTACTGTCACCATCACTGGCCGAATTGCTGACTGTGGCGGTGGCTTTATCCATGGCGCTGGCGCCGTTTCTGCTGCTCTTGAACGACAAGGTACTGAACCCGTGGCTTACCTCCAAAGAGCCGGCCCCATTTGACTCGATCGATGAGCCCGGCATGCCGGTCGTGATTGCCGGCTTTGGCCGCGTGGGGCAAATCGTGGGTCGCATGCTCAATGCCTGCAATGTGCCGTTTACCGCGCTCGACATCAGCCCCGAGCAGGTGGACGTGGTGCGCCGCTTTGGCAACAAGATTTACTATGGTGACGCAGGCAAGCTCGATTTGCTGCATGCGGCCAAGGTGGGCGAGGCAAGGCTGTTCGTGCTGGCGGTGGACGATATGGACACCTCGGTGAAGATTGCCGAGTTGGTGCGCCGGCACTTTCCGGAAGTAAACATCATCGCACGGACACGCAACCGCAACCACCTGCTGCGGCTGCGCGATGCTGGCGTGCAGCAGGTGATGCGTGAAACCTTCTGGTCGAGCGTAGAGATGGGTAAGTGGGCCGTAAGCGCGCTCGATGCGCACACCGACTTGCAGCAACTCACCCAGCTGTTCGTGAAGAATGACGAGGAGCTGCTAGAGCGTCAGCAAGCGGTGTACAAAGACGAGAAGGCCATGATCGAAATGACAAAGAGTTCTCGTGCAGAGCTGTCGAGTATTCTTGAAGCCGATGCGCAGCAACGCGCTAGTTGAGAGTAGTCAGTCATGGTGATTGAAGCCTTTGGGTTTTGTTTTCGTATTTGATAGCTACTGCTCGTCATACACTGCAAAGAGTAATGCTATTTATATTATTTACAGACAGGCGGTAACTGCATATAACTAGTATGAGTATAAGTCATACTGAGTCACTCTGTCTCGTTGTGAGATATGCCGTCATGTGTATAGATGCGAAGCGCACTCGATGCAGGCTCGGCCATCGCTCTTGCAGTGGATCTCCGATAGTGCACGGTAGGGCATGTGATCCGTGTCATTGACTCGCTTCACCGCTCCTGCGGCGGCTGCGGATTGTCAAGATGTGCTCATGCGCGTAGGATGGTCCGATGAGATTAAACCCCGATCAGTTGATTCATCCCCACAGCTTGCACGAACAAGCCGTGAGGCCGCGTGCAATTGTGATCGGCAGCGGGTTCGGTGGCCTGGCAGCAGCAGTGCGGCTGGGTGCGCGCGGTTACCGTGTTACCGTGCTCGAGAAGCTCGACGCACCCGGAGGCCGGGCCTATGTATACAGGCAGGATGGTTTCACGTTCGATGCTGGCCCTACCATCGTGACAGCGCCGTTCTTGTTAGAGGAGTTATGGGCGCTTTGCGGCCGCAGCCTGCAAGACGATGTTCGCCTGGAGCCCATCTCGCCGTATTACCGCATCCGTTTCGATGACGGAACGTACATTGACTACAGTGGCGACTCGCAGTCGATGCGCGAGCAAATAGCCGCGCTGTGCGCAGGTGACGTTCAGGGCTATGAAAGCTTCATGCGTGAGAGTGAGGCGATCTTCAAGGTAGGCTTCGAGCAACTGGGGCATGTGCCATTCAGCCGCTGGACCGACATGGTGCGTGTGCTGCCTGACTTGCTGCGTCTGGGTGGCCACCGCAGTGTTTACAGCCTGGTGTCGCGTTATGTGAAAGACGAACGTATACGTACCATGCTGTCATTTCACCCGTTGCTGGTTGGCGGTAATCCTTTCGCCACGACATCGGTGTACGCGCTGATCTGCTTTCTCGAGCGTAAATGGGGCGTGCACTTCGTGATGGGAGGGACAGGTGAACTCGTCAAAGGCTTGGTTGGGCTGATCCGAGGGCAGGGCGGTGAGCTGCGTTGCAACGCGCCGGTCAAGCAGATTGTGGTGAATAACGGCGCCGCTTGCGGAGTGTTGCTCGAAGACGGCACTCATCTGGCTGCTGACATCGTGGTGTCTAACGCCGACTCGGCCACGACCTACAAGCATCTGATTGCGCCGCAGTACCGCCGCAGGTGGACTGACGAGAGGATCGAAAAGTCACGCTACTCGATGAGCTTGTTCGTGTGGTACTTCGGAACTCGCCGAAAGTACGACAATGTGGCCCATCACACACTGGTTCTGGGCCCGCGGTATAAGGAACTGCTCGACGATATCTTTGTCCGAAAAATCGTCGCAAAAGATTGCAGCCTTTACTTGCACCGGCCCACGGCAACTGACCTAAGCCTTGCGCCGCACGGCTGTGACGCGTTTTATGCGCTGTCGCCCGTGCCGCATCTGGGCAGTGGCAACAACTGGGCCGAGCTTGGGCCTGAGTACCAGGCCGTTGTGATGCGACGACTCAGCGAGACGGTGTTACCCGGCCTGGAAGATGAGATCGTGACGTCTCGCATGCTAACGCCGATCGACTTTCAGGATCGCCTGTCGTCATTTCGCGGGGCGGCTTTTGGGTTGGAGCCTGTGCTCACGCAAAGTGCGTGGTTCCGTCCGCATAATGAGAGCGAAGAGGTTCGCTGCCTCTACCTCGTGGGAGCAGGTACTCATCCTGGCGCTGGTTTGCCTGGCGTGCTGTCATCGGCGCGAGTACTGGACAAGGTCGTGCCTCCAGCAGATGTATGGGGGCGTGCGAATGCATGACATGGCCCCTGAAGAGGCATTTCAACTCGATGCCCAAACCCTGGCCGAGTGCGAGCGCACTTTGCGCGCGGGCTCAAAGACTTTTTACGTGGCATCCATGTTGTTGCCGCCACGCGTGCGACGCGCTGCAATGGCGCTGTACGCATTTTGCAGGGTAGCCGACGATGCAGTTGACTGCCCAGGCGAACACGGCGACGCCGTCATGGTGCTGCGCACCCGACTTGATGCGATCTACGCACGGCAAACACTGCCCGGCACCGTGGATCATGCCTTTTCATGGGTGGTTCATGCTTACTCGATCCCGCGTCAGCTACCTGTTGCGTTGATCGAGGGATTTGAGTGGGACATGCAGCAACGGCAGTACGCCACAGTCACGGATCTTTACGGCTATGCGGCGCGCGTTGCAGGCAGCGTGGGGGTGATGATGTCACTTATCATGGGTGTACGATCGCCGACCGCATTGGCTTACGCCGCTGAGATGGGAGCCGCCATGCAACTCACCAACATTGCGCGTGATGTGGGTGAGGACAGCCGGATGGGGCGTGTTTACCTTCCTACGGCCTGGCTCTACGAGGCCGGTATCAGCCCCCAGGCCTTGCTGGAGCGGCCCGAGTACAGCCCAGCGCTGGCTACAGTCGTCACGCGTTTGCTCAAGACTGCGCATTCGATGTATGACAAGTCCCGACGAGGAGTTTGTCTGCTTCCCCGGGCCTGCAGGCCAGCGATTGCTGCGGCGTCAATGCTGTACGCTGAAATCGGCGCTGAAGTTGGGCGCAATGGCGCGGATTCCGTGTCGCGCAGAGCTGTGGTGACGACTTCCCGCAAGGCTGCCCTGCTCGCGCAGGCGTACGTGTATGCGACAACGCCGTGGCTACACAATGGCCGCACAGTGGTCACTTTGCGTACACACGATGAATCGCCAGCTCAAGCGTTACGCTTCCTAGTCGATTGTGTTGCTGCGCACGACCGTGAGCACGTTGCCTTGGAAGTGCCGCGCGATGTGCGCGTCCTCAAGTCTGCCCGACACCAGCAAAGTCGTATCGTCTGGCTGCTTGAGTTGTTTGAGCGGCTGGAGCGGCAAGACAGAGAGCGTGCCGCCGTAAGCGCGTGACGCTGCACGACGGCAGTTGTTGGTGAGAGTCAGTTAAGCGAAACAACAGGGAATCATCCATGGAAAACTCAACCTTCGGCCTGATTGAGCTGATTCTGGTTTTTGGCACTGTTTTCGGCTTTGGTTTATATGAACTGTACCTACTGCGACGCGACAAAAAACCCGACTCGGCCAAGCGCGGCAGCGTGCCGCCTGGCGATCAGAACGCTTGATCTGCTGCCGCCTACCTGACCCGTGGCATGCGGAACGGCAGCATCCATTGCACCCAGGGCTTCTTGAACCGGTCGAGCGACAGAGTTTCGTGAAACCACACACGCGGCTGTCCCAGCAGGTTGCTGCGTACCAGTGAGCGCGCATAGAACGGCCCATCTTCAAGCGTGCGAATCAATTGCGCCGGCTGTGTGCCTTCGCTGCGGATGCTGCGCGGCAGCCGCCACAGTGTGTGCGGTAACCGTGAGCGAGAAACAGGCGTCAGCACAGGCTGAATTACTATTTCAGGGCCGCTGGCCTCGCCGAACAGCAAGTAAAGCTCGTTAACAGCACCTGAGCGTTCAAGCACTCGGTACTGCACCGCCGACTGTGAGCCCGGTAGCGCGCATCGCGACCATTCCCAGGACGCGAAGACTGCCTCAAGCGGAGCGGAACCGTGGTTGGTGTCGAAGTAGGCAGACCCATGCCAGTTCATCGAGGGACAGGAGATATCGACTGTGGCACTCGCAGATGGGGCAATCGGCCGCCAGTAGTGAATTCCTCCGCTGTCTAGCGCAAATGGGCTGTGCTGCGCGATGGCATGCGAGCGCAGGCGAACAGTGCCTCGCATGCGTGACATGCGTGGCACGGCCAGTTCTTGAAACTGTATTTCAAGCTCGCCATTTCTCCAGCGCATGTAGCTAGGGCCAATTTGCAGGTGCGAACGACTGCGCGTGACCGCCCGAGATGTACGCTCCGTCATGCTCCAGTATTTGCGTCCTGCGCTGTATATCGACACATTCATGGCGCAGTATTGCATCGGATCTGCATTTTTATAGCCAGAATAGCGGCGGCACCTGGCGTAGTACGGCGAGAAAACGCTGCCAATGAAAGCTATGATGGTCAGTCCTTGTTGCTGATCTGTGCTTAAGGCGTCTAGGTACCACCAGGCGTAGCCACCGTGCGGAACATCGATCGAGAAGTCAGGTCCTGCATCAGGCTTGCCGCCGCCAGCTCGCCCGAAATCGCCGCCATCGGCATGCCCGCGCCCGGATGAACCGCCCCCCCCGCAAGATAGATACCTGGCCAGCGAGTGCGGCTGCCAGGGCGTTGAAACGATGCCCGCCAGCCGTGGGTTGCCGGGCCATACAGCGCTCCGCACGTGGCTGGAAACAGCTTGTGAAAGTCGGTGGGCGTAGTCCGGGTAGATGAAGCCGAGAGTATCTGCACCTTCAAACCGCAGTGGCTGAGCAGTCGATGGATCGATTCCTCGCATCTTTGCAACTCCTTGTCTGTGTAGGTGTGTACATCGCCATCGGCTGGCGCATTGATCAAGCACATCAATCGCTCGTTCTCTGGGGTTTGCATGGTGTCGGTCGGTTCACTGCTGTCGTATCGGTCTTGTGCGTGTAAATAGACGGTTGGGCTTATGGGCACCTCCTTGTTAC
>CAYSMM010000007.1:16943-19606 GCA_964432095.1 uncultured Burkholderiaceae bacterium
CTGAACAGTTGCCGGAACTCGCCTGCGTAGTCTGACGAGAAAAAAACATTGTGATGCGATAGCGCAAACGGCAACCTTGCCGACTGAACACACCAGGTGATGGCCGACAATGATCTTTGTTGCTGTGAGACGTTAGAGCGCAACTCCGGTTGTGTGCTTGCATCGACGAGCGCCTGCAGAGCCTGTGTGTCACCGTTGAAGACCAGGTGTGTAGCGGCGATGTGATCAACGTTTGCACTGTCGTATTGCACACGCACGCCTCTAAC
The DNA here is from genome assembly GCA_964432095.1 of uncultured Burkholderiaceae bacterium. Lineage (GTDB taxonomy): Bacteria > Pseudomonadota > Gammaproteobacteria > Burkholderiales > Burkholderiaceae_C > CAYSMM01. The sequence goes on from CAYSMM010000007.1 coordinate 17,210, forward strand.
TCCCTCGGGTCGCAGATCTATGCCTTTCAGCTCGCATCCATACACAAACTGCACACCCACACGTCGCGCCAGCTGCTCCATGGCAGCGATGAGTTGATTGATGCCACCTTTGACCTGCCATACCCCTTCACGCTCAACATGAGCGATCACCATCAATACTGAGGGTGCGAGAAAGGGGGATGAGCCGCAGTAGGTGGCGTAACGTCCGAACAGTTGCAGTAACCGCGGGTCGCGGAAGTAACGTGTCAGCGCCTTCCATAGCGACGTAAATGGCGAAGCTCGCAGTAACGACAATGCTCCAGCCGGGCCCATTCTGGCAATCAGGCTCATGGTGGAGGGGCGTTCGGTTGTGATGAAGCTCGGCTTGAGAGCGTGGTACGCTCGTGCTGAATCCCTGCAAAACTGCTGGTAGCCACTTGCAGCATCGCTGCCAGCAAACTGTGCTATCTGGGTTGCTGTGGCATCCATGTCCGCAAGCAAATCGAGTTGCTCATGCTCGCTCCACCAATGCCTGGCCAGTACGATTGCCGGGGCTATTGTGATGAACTGTTCAAGCTTCGCGCCGGCGTGATCAAACAGCTCATCAAACACCCAGCGCATGGTCAGCACGGTTGGGCCGGCATCAATAGGCCCGCATGGCGATGACACAGCCCTTGCCTTACCGCCGGGATTTTTTGATTTTTCAATCAGTGTTACGTGTAAACCCTTAGTTGCTAGATGGATAGCAGCGCTCAGGCCACCCAAGCCCGCTCCGGCAACGACGATTCTAGGAGCACCCTGGAGCAAACTGGCGTACGCAGTTGCTGGCGCGTGGATATTGTCTATTTGAGACATCACAACGCATTGTCAATCAAGCTTGACACATCGGCAAGTTGGGTACACAGTTGTCGCATATGACCCGATGGGTTCCGGAGGCTGCAATGGAAACGCGAGATCGAATTGAATCAGGTCTGGTCGCTGCAGTGGACCGCGCCGCCAGTCACGAGTGTCCAGCTCGGCTCGCAGAAGCCGTACGGCATGCAGTGTTTCCAGGCGGGGCTAGGGTCAGGCCGCGACTGTGCCTTGCTGTAGCCTTGGCCTGTGGGGACGATGCGCCGGAGCTGGCCGATGCTGCGGCCGTGTCGATTGAGCTTTTGCACTGTGCGTCGCTCGTGCACGATGACTTACCATGCTTTGACAACGCAAGTATCAGGCGCGGTAAGCCCTCAGTACATAGGCAGTTCGGTGAGCGCCTGGCAGTACTGACCGGCGACGCATTGATCGTGATGAGCTTTCAAACACTGGGCGCAGTAGTTACCGCCCATCGTGACAGGGTTTCTGCCTTGCTCGGCACTATCGCGTATGGTGTGGCAATGCCTGTGGGCATTGTCGCTGGCCAGGCATGGGAATGCGAGTCGCGCGTATCACTGACTCAGTACCAGCGTGCAAAGACCGGGGCATTATTCTGCGCGTCAACTATGGCGGGGGCTTTGGCCGCAGGCGCGGATGCTGCGCCCTGGCGCGCATTGGGTGAGTGGCTGGGTGAGGCCTATCAGGTTGCAGATGACATCCGCGATGTTGTCGCAGATGAGTCTGCCATGGGTAAACCTGCGGGGCAGGACGCGCTACTGGGCCGTCCCAGTTCTGCAGTTGAATTGGGCTTGGAGGGCGCGGTTCGGCACTTTGAGCACATACTCAACAATGCGCTTGAGAGTGTTCCGGACTGTAAGGGGCGCGACACTCTGCGCGCGCTCGTGCGTGATGAAGGCGCGCGACTAGTGCCGCCCTCGGTTTACCAGCAAGCCGCCATCGCTGCAGCGCTTCATTGACTGTGATGGCTTGACAGTTTGATTGCCAAGCGCTGAGTCCGCGGTCGAGAGCACAGTAAATCAGCGTGACAGGCACTACACACCACATGACGTGGCGCGACAAGCTCGCGGAGTATCGAAACCGCCTGGTTGCGGATGATTCATTCCGCAGGCGGCTCTCGGGTTTGCCGATTTTTGGCTGGTTGGCCCGCAGGCGCGCGCAGCATGTATTTGACCTTGTATCTGGCTTCGTTTACTCACAGGTGCTTTACGCCTGCGTTCAGTCAGGGCTGTTGGAGTTGCTGCAATCAGAGAGCTGCACAGCTAGTTACGCATCTCAGCGCAAGGGCCTGGCACCAGCGGCTGCCGGCACACTGCTGAGGGCAGCAGCCGCAATTGGATTGGTCGAACTTAACAGCAGTGGTGAGTATCGATTGAGTGCCATGGGCAGCGCCGTTCAAAGTCAGCCCGGAGTGCTTGCGATGATCGCGCATCACCGGCTTCTTTATCGCGATCTGGCTGAGCCGCTCACGCTGTTTGGACCTCAAGCGGCGACTTCTCAAACCCGTAGGTTTTGGGCTTATGCGCATTCGGCCGACGCAAGCCTGCT
>CAYSMM010000008.1:0-19349 GCA_964432095.1 uncultured Burkholderiaceae bacterium
GCAGCACCGCGGCCACAACCTCATGGGCGCAGGCCGCTCGATTGCAGTGCAAAACTTCAATGAGCAAGCCTGCATTCTCGGCCTGGGTGCGTTCTATGCCTGCATGACGGGCATTGGCTTATCGGCCTTCGGTGCGATTGCCATTTTCGGCGTGGTCGTTGCGTTCACCATGTGGCTGATCGGCCGCTGGCACCAGAACAACTGCATTCATCACGCGCCCGAGGTGGAGCATTTGCTGGAGATCGCCAGGAGCGACAAGCATCATCATGCCTAGCTATGCATGTCGGGTAAATTCTTATATAGTCAACGCAGTATACAGCTTTTACTGGTTGATGAGTAAGCGGCGAAGGCAAAATAGTATATTGAGTATCACTAGAGTTTATAGAATTGGAAACGGGTAGCTCATGCGTAGCCTGCCGCTGCTTGCAATTTGCGGGCTACTGATCAATGCATTGGTGTGGGGCACCTCGTGGTGGCCGTTTCGCGAGTTGCAGGCCCGCGGTCTGCACAGCCTGTGGTCTACGGTGTTCATCTATGCCGTGTCGTGTGCGGTCATTTTGCTGGTGCAGCGCGGTGCGCTCAGGCAATTGCTGCTAAGCCCGCAGTTGTGGTGGATCGCGCTGGCCGCGGGCATCACCAACGCCACCTTCAACTGGGGTGTCACGATTGGCGATGTGGTGCGCATCGTGCTGCTGTTTTATCTCATGCCGATCTGGGCGGTACTGCTAGCGCGCTGGCTGCTCAAAGAGCGGCTCACTGCGGGCGCGGCGATTCGCATTGCGCTTGCACTGATTGGCGCCTCACTCGTCATCAATAAGGGGGGCGTGACGTGGCAGAACTTTCTACCGGTGCCGCAAAGCCTGCCTGACTGGCTGGGCGTTGCTGGCGGCATGTCGTTTGCGCTCAACAACGTGTTGCTACGCAAGCACGCCAACGCACCCGCGGGCGCCAAGGCGCTAGCGATGTTCATGGGCGGTATGCTGCTGTCTGCCGCGATAGCGCTGCCGCTCACACTCACAGGCGCAGCGCCGTCACCCATGGCTGCTCAGGCAGTGGCCTGGGCAGGCGGTGCGATATTGGCCGCATGGTTCTTGATTGGCAACCTGGCGTTGCAGTACGGCGCATCACGCCTGCCGGCCAATGTGACGGCTGTGGTGATGTTGGCCGAAGTGATTTTTGCCGCCGCGTCCGCCGTAGTAATAGGTGGCGAGGTGCTGAGCCTGCAAGTGTGGATCGGGGGTGGTTTAATCATGCTGTCGGCCGTGCTGGCAGCTTTTGATGACCACACACACGCATGAAGAGGAGAAAGAAATGACCACAGCCTATGACTTTGAAGCGCAAGACATTCACGGCAAACCGGTCAAGCTAAGCGTGTATCGCGGCAAGCCACTGCTCATAGTGAACACCGCGAGCGAGTGCGGTTTCACACCACAGTACAAGGGCTTGCAAAAGCTGCACGAACAATATGCCGGCAAGGGGCTGGTGGTGGTCGGTTTTCCGTGCAATCAGTTTGGCGGGCAGGAGCCCGGCGACGCCGACGCCATCTCGAGCTTTTGTGAAATCAACTACGGCGTCACCTTTCCCATCATGAGCAAGGTGGACGTGAAAGGCGATGACGCGCACCCGCTGTTCAAGTGGCTGAGCGAAGAGGCGCCGGGCATCCTGGGCACCAAAGCCATCAAGTGGAACTTCACCAAGTTTCTGGTCGACAAGAACGGCAAGGTGGTCGAGCGGTTTACCCCCAACACTGAGCCCAAAGACCTGGCAGGCGCCATCGAGAAGCTGCTTTAACGATCAATTTGTGCATACTCAGCACCCTTTATTGCAGTTACTGGTCATCAGCATTGCATTAAATGTTATATAGGGCAGTTAGTATCAAGAGAATTATCTCTAATCCGGATGCTGCCCCACGCAACTGGGGTGGCTAAGCGCGGATCGCTTCATCCAGCAGCTCAACCCAATGCTGCACCGGCGTGGCGGTGCCGGTCTGCAAATGCTGGATGCAACCAATGTTGCTGCTGACGATGCGTTCGGCCTCGAGCGCCTCGAGGTGTCCGAGCTTGCGGTCGCGCAGTTGATACGCAAGCTTGGGCTGCAGCACGCTGTAGGTGCCGGCCGAGCCGCAGCACAAATGGCTCTCGTTCGACGCGAGATTGACCTCAAACCCCATGGCACGCATCAAGCCTTCAGCCGTGCCGCGTAATTTTTGACCGTGCTGTAGCGTGCAAGGCGGGTGATAAGCCAGCCGCTTTGCAGGGTGGCGCTTGACCAGTGGCTTTAGCGTGCTGGCAAATGGCGCAAGATACTCACTCACGTCTTGTGTGATCGATGCGATCTTCATCGCCTTGGCTACGTAGTTTTTGTCGCCTTCCATCGCATGGCCGTACTCCTTGACCGTCACTCCGCAGCCCGAGGCATTCATGAGGATGGCCTCGACCTCGCCGCGCTCGACGTAAGGCCACCATGCGTCGATGTTGCGCCGCACTTCGGCGAGCCCGGCCTCATGATCGTTGAGGTGCAACTTGATAGCGCCGCAGCAGCCGGCATTCGGTGCAGTCACGGTTTGTACGCCCAAGGCGTCGAGCACGCGAGCGGTGGCGGCGTTGATGTTAGGCATCATCGCAGGTTGAACACAGCCTGCGAGCATCAGCACCTTGCGCGCATGCGTGCGCGCAGGCCACGTGCCTGCTTGAGAGCGTTGCGGCACCTTGTTCTTGAGTGATGCTGGCAACAGCGGGCGCACCGCCTTGCCCATCGCCATGGCCGGTGAGAACAGCGGCGAGGTCAGGCCGGTTTTCAGCGCGCCGCGAAGCAACTTCTCGGTGAGCGGCCGCTCGACTTTGGCCTCGACGATGTTGCGGCCGATTTCCACCAGATTGCCGTATTGCACGCCCGAGGGGCAGGTCGTCTCGCAATTGCGGCAGGTCAGGCAGCGGTCCAGGTGCTCCTGCGTCTTGCGCGTAGGTGTTGCGCCTTCCAGCACTTGCTTGATGAGGTAGATACGTCCGCGCGGCCCGTCGAGTTCATCGCCCAGCAACTGGTACGTGGGGCAGGTGGCCGTACAAAAGCCGCAGTGCACGCATTTGCCAATGATGGCTTGCGCCTCCTTGCCTTCGAGGGTGGCTTCAAATTCCGGTGCGAGCTGGGTTTGCATCAGAGTGAGTGACTTAAAAATCCGGGGACAAGCGCCCGCGATTGAAAACACCTTGCGGGTCGAATGCCGACTTGATGTCGCGGTGAATGCGGTCTAGCGGTGCAGCAAGCGGGGCAAACACGCCTGCTGCACGCATCACGTCGTTTGCGTTGCGAAACAGCGTGGCATGGCCGCCTACCCTCGCCGCTGCTGCGCGCACGGCCTCAAGGTTATCGTGCGTCAACCAGCGCTGCGCGCCATGCCATTCGATGAGCGTGTCGCCGAGGTTGAGCGGCGGTGTGGTGCCGGGCACCGACAGCCGCCACAAGGGCCTGCCGCTTTCAATGATGTGGCTGAAGAAGGGCAGTGTGTGATCGCGGCAGCGCGCCCAGTCGGCAGTGGCGACTGCGTCATCGACGTGTGCACCACCCATGGTTTTGCATGCAGACTCCACCGCGGCTACTGCGCCACGCAGCCGCACGAAGAGCTGGCTTTTGCCTTGATCGCGCACCCAGCAACTGGCGTTGATGGGCAGGGCCTGCGCCGCCCAGCGATTGATGCGTTCGATGGCTGCGGCCTCGTCCATGTCAAACACCAGCGTAGCTTGCGCTGGTGGCAGAGGCAGCACCTTGATGGAAGCTTCGAGAATCACGCCCAGCGTGCCGAGCGAGCCGCACATCAGGCGCGACACGTCAAAGCCCGCGACATTTTTCATCACCTGCCCGCCGAACGACAGCACTTCGCCTTTGCCATTGATCACCGTCATGCCGAGGATGAAATCGCGCACGCTGCCCACTGTTGCTCGGGCGGGGCCGCTCAAGCCGCTGGCGATGATGCCGCCTACTGTGGGATCGCCACCAAAACGCGGCGCGTCAAACGCAAGGTACTGCCCGTGTTTAGCCAGTTGCGCATCCAGCTCGCTCAGGCGCATGCCCGCACGTGCCGTGACTACCAGCTCCGTGGGCTCGTAGCTGCTAATGCCGCTCAAGGCGCGCATGTCCACGCGCTCGCCTTGCAGCAGTCCGCCATACCATTGCTTGCTGCCACTTCCAGTGATGCACAGCCGCTGGCCGGTGGCTGCTGCAGCCTTGATTTGCGCCTGTAGCTGCTCGATCGGCATCCTCTTCATGACTAGAACCGCTCGAGGTCCGGGAACGGAATCATGCCCTTGCGCACATGCAGCTTGCCGTACTCGGCACAGCGGTTGAGCGTGGGGATGGCCTTGCCGGGGTTGAGCATTTCCTGGGCATCAAATGCGCGTCGCAGCCCGAAGAACTGTTCGCGTTCTTCGGGTGAAAACTGTACGCACATGGAGTTGATCTTTTCGATGCCCACGCCGTGCTCGCCAGTCACGGTGCCGCCCATTTCCACGCAGGCTTCCAGAATGTCGGCGCCAAAGCTTTCCGCACGGTGGAGTTGATCGGCGTCGTTGCCGTCGAACAGGATCAAGGGATGCAGGTTACCGTCACCGGCATGGAACACATTGACGCAGCGCAGTTGATACTTGCGTTCCATCTCGGCAATCGCAGTGAGCATGTCGGCCAAGCGCTTGCGCGGGATGGTGCCGTCCATGCAGTAGTAGTCAGGGCTGATGCGGCCTGAGGCTGGAAATGCGTTCTTGCGGCCACTCCAAAACCGTAGTCGCTCGGCCTCGCTAGCGCTGACTTGCAAACGCGTAGCGCCGCATTGCTCAAGCACCGCTTTCATGCGGCCGATTTCCTCAGCCACCTCTTCGGGCGAGCCGTCGCTTTCACACAGCAATATTGCGGCGGCATCGAGGTCATAACCTGCATGCACGAAATCCTCGACCGCGGCGGTCATGGGCTTGTCCATCATCTCCAAGCCAGCGGGGATGATGCCGGCTGCGATGATGCGGGCCACCGCATCGCCGGCTTTGCGCACGTCGTCAAAGCTGGCCATGATCACCTGCGCCAGTGCGGGCTTGGGCACGAGCTTGACGGTGACTTCGGTGGCCACCATTAGCATGCCCTCGCTGCCAATCACGGCGGCCAGCAGATCGTAGCCGGGTGCGTCCAGCGCAGTGCTGCCCACCGTGATCGGTTCCCCCTGCACGGTGTAGCCGCGCACCTGCAACACGTTATGTACCGTCAGGCCGTACTTCAGGCAATGCACGCCGCCGGAATTCTCGGCTACGTTACCACCTATCGTGCAGGCGATTTGCGACGAAGGGTCGGGTGCGTAATACAAGTCGTAAGGCGCTGCGGCCTCGCTGATCGCCAGGTTACGCACGCCACATTCCACCACCGCAGTGCGCGCGATGGGGTCGATTTTCTTGATCCGGTTGAACTTGGCAAGCGCCAGCGTCACGCCATGCGTGTGCGGCGTTGCACCACCTGACAAGCCCGTGCCTGCACCCCGTGCCACCACCGGCACCTGTAACGCGTGACAGGCTTTGAGCACGGCTGCGACCTGTTCCTCCGTCTCGGGGATGGCCACGCACAAGGGCATGGCGCGATACGCCGCAAGACCGTCGCACTCATAGGGCACGGTATCCTCGGGCTGCCAAAGCAATGCATGCGCAGGCAGCAGCTTTTGCAGCGCTGCCACCACCTGCGCCTGGCGCTCGGCGCGTGCGGCTACTTCTGCGGAAAGTGGTGCGTTCATCGGGCGCTTTCGTTGTGCTTCTTCAATTAGATCGGTGCATGATTGTGGCCAATTCATGCCGCCGCGTCATGCGGTTGTGAATTTAAGCTGTTTTGCTAGAAACAGTGGCAGCGCTGTGAACTTCAGTCCGTGGAGAGGCGGCAGGCAGCACACATTCATCAAACTCTCCGCCATGGCGAAGCCGGGGAAAGATCGCGCAGGGATCGTACGCTGTGATTTTCCAGGCGATGACTACGCTTATACTCAGTGTACTATATGCAGCATTAATTTTTATGGATTACCAGCAACGAACATATACCATATAGAGTAATAATTGTTATGACTGATTATGACGACTCGCTGCGGTAGATGTATTCACGGTTGAAGGGGTATTCGGATTGCTGGCCAGGCAAGTGCCGCCTGCTGCTTGCACCGGCTGCATCGCCGTCGGGCTTGGCGGCGAGCGTTTGAAATAGCGTGATCCAGCCCTGCTCAAAGCACATCGCGCTGCCGGCCAGATACATGCGATAGGCGCGCACCGTACGCTCGCCGGTGGTGCGTAACGCTGCATCGAGTTTAGCCTCAAGCGCGTCGCTCCATGCCCACAAGGTGCGGGCGTAATGCGGTCGCAGGCTCTCCAGGTCCAGCGGCTCCAGCCCGGCCTTGGCCAGTGCCTCGGTGGCGGTGCTGAGGTGTACCAGCTCTCCGCCTGGAAAGATGTGCTTCTCGATGAATGCGCCCATGCCGTATCCAAGCTCGGTGTTACTTGTGCCGCTGGCGTGAATGCTGTGGTTGAGCAGCAGCCCGCCGGGCTTGAGCAGCCGCATGATCTTGCCGAAGTACAGGCCGAAGTTGATGCGCCCGACATGCTCAAACATGCCGATGGAGGCGATACGGTCGAACGGCATGTGCTCGGGCACGTCGCGGTAGTCCATCAGATGCATTTGCACACGGCCTTGCAGCCCTTTGCTGGCAATCAGCCGGTTGACATGGGCGTGCTGATTTTTCGACAGCGTAATGCCGGTGCAGTCACAGCCATAGTGCTCGGCGGCCCACAGCAGCAACCCGCCCCAGCCTGCACCGATGTCTAGAAAGCGAGCACCGGGTTTGAGCAGCAGCTTGCGGCAGATGTGGTCGAGCTTGGCCTCTTGCGCCTCACGCAGGCTCATCTGCGGATCGCGGTAGTAGGCGCAGGAATACACGCGTCTATCGTCCAGCCACAGCGCAAAGAAATCATCCGACACATCGTAGTGGTGTTGCACTTGCAGGGCATCGCGCGCGCGGCTGTGGCGTGCACGCTCGCGCAGGGGGCGCATAATCCTGCTGACCCAGCGGCTGCGCACTGCGGTATCTGAGGTTGGCGATGCGCGCATGAGCCCCGCTGCCGCGCGCATCAACTCGCGTAGCGACGCGTCGAATTCAAGCCGCCCTTCAACATAATCGTCTGCGAGCAGACCCACTGCGCCCTGTGCGATGTGCGCCAGCACGGCAGCATCGCGCAAGATCAGGGTGACCGCTGCGCTGGCTACCCCCAGCGTGCTGCCATTGGGCATGATCAGCCGCACCGGCACGCGGCGGCTGAGCAGTTGAGCGTGCACCACGGATTCCAGCGGATTCACTATTTGCCCTCCCGGATGACGGTTGCTCCATTCTCGCGTCATCGCCTGCTCAATTGTGAAGGCGTGCACACGGTTTTGCAGCAACCCCGGGCTGATCTGGATCAATTGCAAGCTTGCATTCGATCTACTTTAGGCCTAAAGTAAATTGTCCTGGTCAACAAGCTCTAGTCAGCGCAACCAGTCAGCAGTCATGAACATTCTTTGCATCGGCGGAGGGCCCGCGGGGCTTTACTTTGCGTTGCTCATGAAGCAACGCAATCCGGCGCATCGCGTACGCGTGGTCGAGCGTAATCGGCCGTACGACACATTCGGCTGGGGGGTGGTGCTGTCCGATCAGACGCTAGCCAACCTGCATGCGGCCGACGCGCAAACTGCCGCGCAAATCGGCGAGGCGTTCAATCATTGGGACGACATCGAGGTGTTTTTCAAGGGGCGCAGCACCCGCTCCAGCGGCCACGGTTTTTGTGGCATCGGGCGCAAACGCCTGCTCAACATACTTCAGTCACGTTGCGAGCAACTCGGGGTGGAGCTGGTGTTCGAGGCTGAGGTGAACGACAGCGAGGCATTGGCCGAAGAGTTTGGTGCCGACCTCGTGATTGCCAGTGACGGCCTCAACAGCCGCATTCGCACGCGCTACGCCAGCACCTATCAACCCGACATCGACACGCGCTTATGCCGCTTCGTGGGGTTGGGCACGAACAGAACGTTTGATGCCTTCACGTTTGCGTTTGAGCAAACCGAGCACGGCTGGTTTCAGGCGCATGCCTACAAGTTTGACCACAGCACCTCGACCTTCATCGTCGAGACGCCCGAGCCGGTGTGGAAGGCGCATGGCCTCGATGCGATGAGTCAGGATGAAGCGATTGCATTTTGTGAGCGTCTATTTGCCAAGTATCTAGACGGCCACCGGTTGATGAGCAATGCTGCGCATCTGCGGGGCTCGGCCATTTGGATTCGCTTTCCAAGGGTAGTGTGTAAAACCTGGGTGCACTGGTCCGGTGACGTTCCCGTGGTGCTGATGGGTGACGCTGCACACACCGCGCACTTCTCCATTGGCAGCGGCACCAAGCTGGCGCTGGAGGACGCGATCGAGCTAGCTCGCTGCTTTGACGAGCATGGCAGCGACGTGACTGCGGCGTTGAAATCGTATGAAGCTGTGCGTAGTGTCGAGGTGTTGAAGATTCAGAACGCCGCGCGCAACTCCACCGAATGGTTTGAAAACGTGCAGCGCTACAGCGGTATGGAGATCGAGCAGTTCACGTACTCGCTGCTCACGCGCAGCCAGCGCATCAGCCACGAGAATCTGCGACAGCGTGACGCAGCCTGGCTTGGTGGCTACGAGCGCTGGTTACATGCTCAGCTACAAGGTGAGCAGTTAAATGGTGTTACTCATAACAGTAAACAGCCTTTACTGGTTGCTCCACCTATGCTTCTGTCGTTGACAGCACGGAGTATCACACTTCAAAACCGTGTGATGGTATCGCCCATGGCGATGTACTCCGCAGTTGACGGCATGCCGGGCGATTTTCATTTGGTGCATTTGGGCGCTCGCGCCATGGGCGGCGCAGGCCTGGTGATGGCCGAGATGACCTGCGTGTCACCCGAAGCGCGTATCAGCCCCGGGTGTCCCGGTTTGTGGACTGACGCGCAGCGCGATGCGTGGAGGCGCATCGTTGATTTCGTGCACGCAAACTCTGCTGCGAAGATCGGCATTCAAATCGGCCACAGCGGGCCCAAAGGCTCCACACAACTGGGCTGGCAAGATAATGACGAACCCCTGGCTAACGGCAACTGGCCGCTGATGGCAGCCAGCGCCGTGCCGTATGGTCCGCAAAACCAGGTGCCAAAAGCCATGGATGCTGCCGACATGGCAGGGGTGCTGCAGCAATTCGTGCAGGCCACGCGCCGCGCGGCAGAGGCAGGCTTTGACTGGCTGGAGCTGCACTGCGCGCACGGTTACTTGCTTTCAAGTTTCATTTGCCCGCTCACCAATCAACGCACCGATGAGTACGGCGGCAGCATCGACAACCGCTGCCGCTATCCGCTGGAGGTGTTTACTGCGGTACGCGCCGAGTGGCCGGCGCACTTGCCCATGAGCGTGCGCATCAGCGCGCATGACTGGGCTGAAGGGGGCAACACCGCAGACGATGCCGTTGCCGTTGCGCGGCTGTTCAAGGCTGCCGGTGCAGACTTCATCGACGTGTCGTCCGGCCAGACTACGCGCGCAGCCAGGCCGGTGTACGGCCGCATGTATCAAACGCCGTTTGCCGATCGCATTCGCAATGAAGTGGGCATCCGCACGATTGCGGTGGGCGCGATCACTGATGCCGATCAAGTCAACAGCATCATTGCCGCAGGCCGTGCAGACCTGTGTGCGGTTGCGCGGCCACATTTGGCTGACCCGGCATGGACGCTGCACGAAGCGGCCAAGCTCGGTGCCACACAAGTGCAATGGCCCAAGTCGTATTGGGCAGGGCGCGACCAGCTTTACCGCTTGATCGAGAAAGACAAAGCTACTCAAGCGGCCAACGCGGGCCTGAGCGCAGCGCAGATCGCTGCACGGCAACTGGAGACCTAGCGTGACCGAGCCTCACACCATTACGCTAGATGCAGAGGCACGCATCAGCGAGGGCGACCACGCCGCGTTGCGCTTGTGGTTGCGCATGTTCGCCTGCGCGCAGAGGGTTGAGCAGCACATTCGTGCCGAGCTGCGCCGGAGGTACGGCACGACCTTGCCACGCTTTGATCTGATGGCGCAACTTGAGCGTTGCCCAGACGGCTTGTTGATGACTGAGCTGTCGCAACGCATGATGGTGACCGGCGGCAACGTCACCGGCATCACGCATCAGCTCGTGGCAGAAGGCCTGGTCGAGCGCTGTGCAGTGCCCGGCGACAGGCGCGCCGCGTGTGTGCGGCTCACGGCGCAGGGCCGCGAGGTATTCAGTGACATGGCCCGTGCGCATGAGCGCTGGGTGCGCGAGTGTTTCGCTACCCTGACCCCGCGTGAAGTGGCGCAGCTTTTTCAACTGCTGGGTAAGGTCAAGCGCGATCTGCCTGCCTCTGCGACATCACAGGACAAACCATGACCATACGTGCCGACAACCCGCTTGCCCATAGCTTCAAACCGTTGGTCGCATACCGCGCTAAACATTTCGGCTATGCCGTGAAGCAAAATGTGGCGACGATCACGCTCAACCGGCCCGAGCGTAAGAACCCGCTAACGTTTGAAAGCTACGCCGAGTTGCGCGACTGGTTTCGCGCCGCTGCGTATGCACAGGACGTCAAGGCAGTGGTTGTCACCGGAGAGGGGGGCAACTTTTGCAGCGGCGGCGACGTCCACGAAATCATTGCGCCGCTCACGCGCATGAGCATGCCGGAGCTGCTGGCCTTCACCCGCATGACGGGCGATCTCATCAAAGCCATGCGTGCTTGTCCGCAGCCCATCGTCGCAGCGATTGACGGCATCTGTGCTGGCGCGGGCGCGATGATCGCTCTGGCGTCTGACCTACGGCTCGGCACGGTCAATAGCAAGACCGCTTTCCTGTTCTCGCGCGTGGGTCTGGCGGGGGCCGACATGGGTGCGTGTGCGCTATTGCCGCGTGCCATCGGGCAGGGGCGAGCGTCGGAGCTGCTGTACACCGGCCGCGCGATGACGGCACAGGAAGGCTTGCAGTGGGGATGGTTCAACGCGCTGCACGAGCCCGCAGACGTGCTGGCGCAGGCGCAGGCGCTAGCCGGCAGTATTGCTACCGGCCCCACGTTTGCACACGGCATGACCAAAACCATGCTGCATCAGGAATGGGCGATGACGCTGGAGCAGGCGATCGAGGCTGAGGCGCAGGCGCAAGCCATCTGCATGCAGACCCAAGACTTCCGCCGCGCATATGAGGCCTTCGCGACCAAGCAACAACCGGTGTTCAAGGGTGACTGAGCATGCGCGCACCTACCGACCATTTGAAGTTGCCGTTCTTTGATGCTGTGCATCGTGAGATGGGCGAGTGCCTGGCCGACTGGCTGCCCAATCAGGCCATAGATGAGCGCGACGAGGACAAGGGCACACTCGCGTGGGTGCGCCTGCTGGGCGCAAACCAATGGCTTCGTTACTGTGTTCCCGCGGCACAGGGTGGCATGTTCGATGCGGTGGATTCGCGCGCACTGGTGATTGCACGCGAGACGCTGGCGTTTCATTCGCCGCTGGCCGACTTTACATTTGCCATGCAAGGGCTGGGCAGCGGAGCCATCACGCTGGCCGGCAGCACTGCACTGCGGGCCGCCTACCTTCCCGCTGTCAGCAAAGGCGAGAAGGTGGCGGCCTTTGCGCTGAGTGAGCCCGATGCCGGCAGCGACGTCGGCGGGATGCAAACCACGGCCGTGCGCGACGGGGATGCGTACGTACTGAACGGCACCAAAACCTGGATCAGCAACGGCGGTATCGCAAGCTATTACTGTGTATTCGCAAAGACCGAGGCTGCTGCCGGCACCCGCGGCATCACCGGCTTCGTGGTGGAAGCTGATACTCCGGGCTTGACAGTGACTGCACGCATTCAAACCCTGTCACCGCATCCATTGGCCACGCTGGAGTTTCGCAACTGCCGCGTGCCCGCTCATGCCCGCTTGGGCGAGGAGGGCGCAGGCTTCAAGCTGGCAATGCAGACGCTGGATATTTTTCGCGCCTCGGTGGCAGCCGCAGCACTGGGCATGGCACGGCGTGCGCTGGCCGAAGCAAGCGCATATGCGCGTAACCGCAAGATGTTCGGCCAGACGCTGGCGGACTTTCAACTCACGCAGGCCAGGCTGGGCGAACTGACCGCAGAGCTGGATGCGGCCGCCTTGCTCACCTATCGTGCTGCGTGGCTGCGTGATGTGCAGGGCGCACGCAACACCAAAGAAGCTGCGATGGCCAAGATGATGGCTACAGAGATGGCGCAGCGTGTGATTGATGCTGCGCTGCAAATGCACGGCGGGCGTGGCGTGGTGGTGGGCAGCAAGGTCGAGGCGTTGTACCGCGACATTCGCGCCTTGCGCATTTATGAAGGCGCCACGGAAGTGCAGCAACTCATCATTGGCCGTGAGGTTTTGAAGTCATGAGCGCACAAACCGACCGTTTTTGCCACGACCGCATGCCTGCTGAAGCAGACATGCCCAGGCTCATCTTCACGCGGCCTGAGCAGCAGTTTCCGGCGCAGCTCAATGTGGTGGCTGAGCTATTGGATAAGGCCGCTGCCAAAGGCTTTGGGGCCAGGCCGCTACTGCGCTCAAATACAGCCGTATTGACCTACGCCGATGTGCGCGAGCGGGTCGATCGTATCGCGCAGGTGCTGACACAAGATTATGGGCTGGTGCCGGGCAACCGCGTATTGCTGCGCGGGCCCAACTCGATCGGCATGGCGCTTGGCTGGCTGGCAGTAGTCAAGGCTGGGCTGGTGGCCGTCGCCAGCATGCCTTTGCTGCGTGCCAAGGAACTGGCCGAGATCATCGACAAGGCAAAACCTTCGCTGGCGCTATGCGATGTACGCTTGCAGCAGGAGTTGGATATGGCGATAGCGCAGCAAGGCAGCCCGCTGCCCAAAGGGCTATTCAACGCGACCGACGATCCGCAAGACCTGGGCGTGATTGCAGCCACCAAGCCCGGGGACTTTACCGCCTGTCCTACTGCCGCCGAAGACTTTGCGATGATGGCATTTACTAGCGGCACCACAGGCAAGCCCAAGGCAGCGCTGCATACGCATCGCGATTTGCTCGCGGCGTGCGAGGCCTGGCCCCGCCACGTGCTCAGGTGCACCGCAGATGACATCGTGGTTGGCTCACCGCCCCTGGCGTTTACTTTTGGCCTAGGCGGATTGCTGCTGTTCCCGATGTGGGCCGGGGCCAGTGTGTACTTTCACGACGGACCCTACACGCCCGAGGGGATGGTGCAGACCATCAACACGGTGGGCGCCACGGTGTGCTACACCGCGCCTACGTTTTATCGCCAGATGGCACCGTTTGCGCGCCAGCACGGCGTGGGCAGCCTGCGCATTTGCGTGAGCGCTGGCGAGGGCTTGCCCGATGCCACGCGGCAGTTGTGGAAAGAGGCTACAGGCATCGAGATTCTCGACGGCATAGGTGCTACAGAGATGTTTCATATTTTCATCTCCTCTGCAGGGGCCGAGGTGCGGCGCGGTGCGGTGGGTAAGGTGGTGCCCGGCTACCAGGCGCGTGTGGTAGACGAGCAGGGCCGCGAAGTGCCGCCCGGCACCGTGGGGCGGCTCGCGGTGATCGGCCCCACGGGCTGCAAATATCTGGATGACGTGCGGCAGCGCAACTACGTGAAGGACGGTTGGAATTACCCAGGTGACGCCTTCACCGTGGACGCCGACGGCTACTTCTTCTACCAGGCACGGGCCGACGACATGATCATCACCTCCGGCTATAACGTCGCAGGTCCCGAAGTCGAGGGCGCGTTGATGCAGCATGCCGCTGTGGCCGAATGCGGTGTGGTGGGCAAGGCTGACGAAGAGCGCGGCATGATCATCAAAGCCTATGTTGTGCTCAAGCCGGGCCATCACGCTGACGAAGCCATGACGCAGGCCCTGCAGGAGCACGTGAAGCAAACGCTGGCGCCGTACAAATATCCGCGAGAGATCGAGTTCGTGCCGGGTTTGCCCCGCACCGAAACCGGAAAGCTGCAACGCTTTCGTCTGCGCCAGCTCGCGGCGGGCGGTGATCAATGAGCAGTGTCATGAACTGGCATGAAACTCTATACTGCGTGTACTAATATGCCTTTACTGGTCGTAAATAATCCAGTCGATGCAGTATACATGCAGCAGTAAGCAATATTCAGATGATATTCACCACACGCAAGCGCATTCGCTTTCACCATTGCGACCCTGCAGGCATCGTGTTTTACCCGCAGTTCTACGTGCTGCTGCACGAGGCGCAGGAGGATTTTCTGCGCTCCATAGGCCACCCAGAGCACGAGTTGATTTCTGCGGGCTACGGTGTGCCCGTCGTGCGCATGGAAACCGACTTCGCGGCACCCTGCCGCTTTGGCGACGAGGTGGAGATCGACCTGACCTTGTCCGGGCTCGGGGCCAGCAGTATGCAGATGCGCTATCACCTGCATGCCAGCGGCGACCCTGGCAGCACGCGGTTGCGTGCCTTGGGCACAGTGGTATTTGTCGACATCAAGGCGCACAGGGCCGTGCCGTGGCCGCCGCCGCTGAAGGCCGCGCTCAAACCCTATCTGGAAAGCTCCACATGACACTGACCCTGCTTCAACCGCCGGATTGGGCTGCGCCCAAGGGCTACTCCAACGGCGTTGCCGTGCGTTGTGAGCCCGGCGCGCAGTGGGTGTTCGTGGGCGGGCAAATCGGCTGGAACGCGCAGCAACAGTTTGACACCGATGACTTTGTCGGTCAGGCCCGGCAGGCGCTGATCAACACCGTGGCCGTGCTCGCGCAAGCCGGGGGCAAGCCCGAGCACATTGCACGGCTCACTTGGTATGTGACCGACCGCGACGAGTACATGGCCAGCCTGCGCGCACTCGGCGCAGCCTACCGTGAGGTGCTGGGCAAGCACTTCCCTGCGATGACCTGCGTGGAAGTGGCACGGCTGGTGGAGCCGCGCGCGAAAGTGGAGATCGAAGCCACCGCTGTGGTGCCGCCACCTCAGTAATTGCCCGTGTCCGGCGTGGTGTGGCCGCTGCGCAAAAGGGCATGGCGCATGGTGGTGGCAACCGTCCCGCATAATGGGCGCTTGCGATTGCGACTTCATCCGCCGTGGCAGAGCAACCTAACTTCCCACCCAAACCCAGCATCGGCCTCGGTTCGCCGATGGCGCAGCAGGCCTGGCAACCGGACGAGTACGACCTGCGCCTGGAGCGCCTGCAGGTGCTCAGCCGTCTGGTTACGCCCAACGTGCTCGTGGGCTGGCTCTCGACTGCTGCGGTCGTCGCCGCTACGTATGGCAGTGACTTGTTTACATGGGCAATGGCGTGGTTCGCGCTCATTTGCCTGAGTTTTTTGTGCTATTTCGCCTTCGTGCGTATTTTTCGCCAGCAGGTGGACAGGCAAGAGGTGAACGTCGCCGCATGGGAATGGCTACACACCGGTAGCTCATTCGTCGCGGGCATATTGTGGGCAGTGATCGTTGCAGCGGTGCTGTTTTGGAAGGCGGCTCCTGCGCTGATGATGGTGGGCCTGTCGGCGGTGCTGCTGGTCGCGCAGGTGTTCTTCCTGGGCCCGTTGCTGCGTTCTTTCTTCGGCTTCATCTTGCCGGTGCTTGCCGCGGGCGTATGGACGTCGTTTCGTGGCCCCGAGTCGCCCATCTGGCCCGAGCTGGTTGTGTGGATCGGTGCGCTCATCATGCTGCTCAACGGCATCATCGCCTACCGGATTTTCTCGCGGCAATACATCGAGTACCGGCTGCTCAACAGCCGTCTGGCTGCCGAGATGATGGCAGCGCTCGAAGACCCGCGGGCTGGTGTGCTGCGCGTGCAGCAGGGAGATGTGCAATACGCCAATGAGCGCATGGCCGAGATGTGCGGTTTGCCGCTCGATCAACTGGCGCGCATGCCATTGGGCAGCATTCTCGGCCCGGGTCCATGGGCCGACCCGAACTGGACTCAACTCAAGCAGACCATCGACCACGGCATACCGCAAACCTACCACTGGCAGCTGCCACATCAGCGCGATGGCCTGCGGCCGGTGCAGGTACGTGTGCGCGGCGTGTGGGACTTCGCACGCTCCCATGGCGGCGTGCTGCTGTTCTCGCCGGGCGTGGCACAACCACTGTCGTCCAGCAACGCGGCTTCTGAAACTTACCCCGTACTGCTCGACGAATACGACGCCTGGCGGCGTCTGGCGCGGGCAGAGTTGCGCAAGCGTGCAAGCGCGCGCTCGGCAGTGGCCGTCATCAGCATTCAGCCGCCCGGCCTGGCTGACGAGTGGTTTGTTCGCGTCAAACCGCTGTTGCTGGCACGCATGCTGCCGCGGCAGGCGCTGTGCGTGCGCGGTCAGCAGGCGTATCTATGGCTGGGCTCTTCTGCGCGAGACCTGACGCCCACGCAACTGCGCACGGCGTTGATCAATGCATTGCTGCCGCATTGCGACGGTCTGAAGCTGGCCGTGGGCGCGGCGATGACCGATGGCGGTGATGACATCGACCGCTTGGTGCGCAAGGCCGAGAGTCAACTCGCCGGTCTGGGTAACCCGCTTGAAGATGGCGATACGATCTAACCCGTCTCGCATGATGCGTTGCACGCTGTTGGCAACGTTCATTGCCTTGCCGTGGTGGATCAGCGGTTGCGGCAGCACGCCGGCCAAGCGCGGCAGCGACGATGCTGCTGCAAACGGCAGCACTGCCGTGAAGGCAGGCGAGCCCTTGCATCGCGGTGCAAACCGGCCTTACACCGTGCTTGGAAAGCGCTACACGCCCGACACCTCCGGCAAGCCCTACAAGGCGCGCGGTCTGGCAAGCTGGTACGGCAGCTTGTTTCACGGCCAGCGCACCGCGAGCGGCGAAATCTTCGACATGCATCAGTTGACCGCGGCGCACACCACGCTGCCGATTCCGAGCTATGCGCGCGTCACACACACGGGCAGCGGTGCGCAGGTGATCGTGCGCGTCAACGACCGCGGCCCGTTCAAGGACGATCGAATCATCGATTTGTCATACGCCGCCGCCAGGCGGCTGGGCTTTGCCAATGCAGGTGTGGCTGAGGTGGAAGTGGAGATGCTGAGTGCCGACGAAGTGGAGGCGCTGGCTCGCGGTGAGACACGAGCCACTGTGCCGCCCGTGGCGACAGTGCCCGTCACACCCCCGGCCGCAGCGACGCCCTCATCATCCCCCCCAAACCCGCCACCCGCGCCACAGGCGGCCACCCCGTTGCCTGCAAAAGCCCTCCTGAGTGGCGGCTTCTATGCACAGCTGGCCTCGTTTCGCGACGCTGCATCGGCACGCACATTCGCAGACCGTGCCGCAGCGGTAGGTGCTTTGGCCAACCGCGTGGTGGAGGAGGCCACAGGCGCCGTGACGCGCGTGCTCGCCGGGCCGTTTGCCAGCCGCAGCGAGGCAGAGTCGGCAGCATCGGCAGCGGCCAGGGCGCTGGGCGTTGAGCCCATCATCACGCAGCGACCAAAACGTTGATACTGTATATACTATAATGCTTTTACTGCTCTGTATTAAACCAGTAAAGGCATTATAGATATGGCAGTATTATGCATTATCGATTTTGGTCACATCATCTGCATCGCTACCCGCCTTCAAATCGAGGGCACGTTGATACAGCAGGTTTTTGGGCGCACCGCTGATTTGCTCTGCCACGCTCACAGCGGTTTTGAGCGGCACATGCGCCAGCAGCGCGCGCAACATCGCATCATGCTCGCTGGCGTGGGCGGTTGCAGGCTCAGGCGCTGCGGCCTCCAGTGCAACCACCCATTCGCCTTGCACCCGCTGCGCGTGCTGCGCCAGCCAGGCGGGCAACTCGGCGAGCGGCAGCACGGCAATCGTCTCGAACCGCTTGGTCAATTCACGCCCCAGCGCAATGCGGCGCCCTGCGTGACCGAGGTTCGTGGCAAGCTCGTGCAGGGTTACGGCAATGCGGTGTGGCGCCTCGAAAAACACCACGGTCTCGTGCGCAGCTTTCAGCCTGCGCAACCATGCGTCCCGTTCACTGTGCTTAGCAGGCGCGAAGCCATCGAAGCGAAACGCCGTGGCCGTAAAGCCCGCCGCGCTCAACAGTGTGAGCACGCTGCTTGCGCCGGGCACGGGCACTACCG
Source organism: uncultured Burkholderiaceae bacterium (assembly GCA_964432095.1). Classification (GTDB taxonomy): domain Bacteria; phylum Pseudomonadota; class Gammaproteobacteria; order Burkholderiales; family Burkholderiaceae_C; genus CAYSMM01. Next base: position 18,117 of record CAYSMM010000008.1, read on the forward strand.
CATGGCCGGCATCGCGCACGGCTTGCACCAGTGCTGCGCCGGGGTCGCTCACCGCGGGCGTGCCGGCATCGCTGACGAGTGCCACACGCGCACCTTGCGCCAGCTCGCCGAGCACGACCCGCTCGCAGTCGCGTTCGGTGTGCGCGTCGCAGCGCACCAGGCGCTTGCCGTCAATGCCGTATGCTTGCAGCAGGCGGCTGGCCACGCGTGTGTCCTCCGCAGCAATCAGGTCGGCCATCGCCAGCACTGCAAGTGCACGCAGCGTCACGTCGGCCAGGTTGCCGATCGGCGTGGCGACCACATAAAGCGCGGGCGCAGCAAAATTCTGCGGTGCGGCAGCCTCCCGGGCCAGCGCGGTGATGGGTGAATAGGAGAGTGAGGCGTTCATGACTTCGGCAACTGTGCGCACATCATCGCATGCAGCGGACCGCCAGGCCGCTGCGCAACGCGGCCGCGACGCGGAGGATGCGGCACTCGCGCACTTAAGCCGTGCCGGGCTGCGACTGGTGCAGCGCAACTATGTGGCCTTGCAGACCGGGCCGGGCAGGCAGCGCGGCGAGATCGATCTCATCATGCAAACCGTAGAGGGCATGCTGGTGTTTGTGGAGGTGCGCACGCGCTCGAACAGCAACTTTGGTGGCGCGTTGCAAAGCGTCACCCCCAGCAAGCAGCGCAAGCTGGTACTGGCGGCGCAGCACTACCTGCAGTCGCTCAGAGATGCGCCGCCTTGCCGCTTTGACGTGGTGCTGGTGCAGGCCGGCAGGGTGGAGTGGATCGAGAACGCGTTTGATGCGTCATAGAGCCTCATGAAAATGCGGGTACACTCAAGAGTATGCTAGATCAACGTATTCAGCAGCATTTTTTTGATAGCGCCGATCTCAAGTACCAGTGCGCTGAGAAGTTAGCGCCCGCCATTGCGGCAGCGGTGGAGTTGATGGTGGCTGCACTGGCCAACGGTAACAAGCTACTGGCCTGCGGCAACGGCGGCAGCGCAGCGGATTCGCAACATTTCGCGGCAGAGCTCGTCGGACGGTTTGAGCGCGAGCGCCCGGCCTTGGCTGCTGTCGCCCTGACCACAGACACCTCATTGCTTACGGCCGTGGGTAACGACTACAGCTTCAATGAGATTTTCAGCAAGCAGGTGCAGGGACTGGGCCAGCCTGGCGACGTGCTGCTGGCCATCAGCAACAGCGGTAACAGCGCCAAGGTGCTGGAGGCGGTGAAGGCTGCGCA
>CAYSMM010000009.1:0-19169 GCA_964432095.1 uncultured Burkholderiaceae bacterium
CTAAGGGCCGCTTTGTACTCAGCAGTTGCTGCTCGCTGCGCCACAGCACAGCACCATGCAACAAAGCGGCACCAAACAAGGCATATGCCGCCAGGCCAAATACCCAATGCGCCGTGACCCACATACCCGCTGACGTAGCTGGTTGCACCCGAGGTGGAACTAAAACCACCAGCAAGCAGGCCAGGGCGGCAAACCACCACACAGCATGCGGAATTCTTACCTGAGTCAACACGCGGTTCTCAATGCTATAGATCGCGACCAGCAGCCAAGCTGCGATCGACAGTGCCAAGCTCCAGCCAAAGCGCGGATCGGCCGGCGCAAACGCTGCGCCAAGCGCCACTGCATGCACCAGCCATGATGCGGCAGCCAGGCCCAGCCACTGCGGCTTGAGCGGCTGATTTCGGCCATTGGCAACGCATACCGCTGCCGTAGCGCCATAACCTGCGGCTGCCAGACCGTTGAGTAAAATTGTCATATTGCGAGTCTATCGCAGCGACTGCGAATTTTCCTCAGTTCTCGCCCTCGCGTGACCTTTCCTTAAGCAGACTGTCTCATGTTGGATAACCTTTCCTCGCGGCTGTCGCGCATCGTCAAAACCATGCGCGGTGAAGCGCGCATCACCGACAGCAACATGCAAGAGATGTTGCGCGAGGTGCGCCTGGCTTTGCTCGAAGCCGATGTCGCTTTGCCTGTGGTGCGCGAATTCATTGCCAAGGTCAAGGAAAAAGCGCTCGGCCAGGAGGTGGTGGGCTCGCTCACGCCCGGCCAGGCGCTGGTGGGGGTGGTGCACAAAGAGCTGGTGTCCATCATGGGCAGCTCGGTGGCTGATATCAACCTGAACGTGCAACCGCCGGCTATAGTACTGATGGCTGGGCTGCAGGGCGCGGGTAAAACCACAACGACGGGCAAGCTGGCCCAGTGGTTGCTGAGCAAGCGCAAGAAAAAGGTGCTTACGGTCAGTTGCGACGTGTACCGCCCGGCGGCAATCGAGCAGCTCAAGACGGTGAGCGCCGCCGCAGGCGCGGAATTCTTCGCCTCTTCGCCCAGTGATAAGCCCGAGGCAATTGCGCTAGCAGCCCTCGACTACGCCCGCAAGCATTTTCACGACGTGCTGCTAGTGGACACCGCCGGTCGTCTGGCGATCGACGAGGCGATGATGCGCGAGATTGCAGCGCTGCACGCCGCACTCAAGCCGGCCGAGACGCTATTCGTGGTCGATGCGATGCAGGGCCAGGACGCGGTCAACACCGCCAAGGCGTTCAACGACACGCTGCCGCTCAGCGGTGTCGTGCTTACCAAGCTCGACGGCGACTCACGCGGCGGCGCGGCGCTGTCGGTACGGCACATCACCGGCGCACCGCTGAAGTTCGTGGGTGTGAGCGAGAAGCTCGACGGCCTGGAGTCGTTCGACCCTGAGCGCATGGCCGGGCGTATCCTGGGCATGGGAGACGTGGTGGCGCTGGTGGAGGAGGTCACCAAGTCGGTGGACGTGGCCGCGGCGCAAAAGCTCGCCGAAAAAGTGAAGGCTGGCGACACCTTCACGCTCGACGATTTTTTGATGCAGCTGCAGCAGATGAACAAGATGGGCGGGCTCGCCGGCCTGATCGACAAGCTGCCCGGAGAGCTGGCAGCCAAGGCGGGCCAGGCCGACCTGACGCGGGCAGAGAAAGACGTCAAGCGTATGCAAGGCATCATCCACAGCATGACGCCACAAGAGCGCAGCAAGCCCGAGTTGCTGAAGGCCACACGCAAGCGCCGCATCGCCACCGGCGCGGGTGTGCAGGTGCAAGAGGTCAACCGCCTGCTCAATCAGTATGAGCAGATGCGCGACATGATGAAAAAGATGAAGGGCGGCGCGCTGTTCAAGATGATGAAGCGCATGGGTGGCATGCCCGGTATGGGGAAAATGCCCAAGCTGCCCGGCATGAAGTAAGAGCCAGGGATAATGCAGTCCTCTTGACTTTCCTCTTGATTATATACTCCACTATCTATACAGCTTTTACTGGTTATCAATAAAGCAGCGATGGCAATATAGATCACTGAGTATCTACGCTTTTTGGCTACTCGCTGGCCACAACCAGCGCTTTTGCGCGGCGAGCACGGCATTAGGGTATTCGGGCCGTCCGCGGCTGCCGTTGTAACGGCCCAGAGCCAGGTACAGGTTGCCCTTTTCGATGTCGAGGTAGTGTCGCAAGATCACGCAGCCGAAGCGGACGTTGGTTTGCATGTGGAACAGCTTGCGCACATCGCCGTCGCCAATCAAGCGCGCCCAAAACGGCATCACCTGCATGTAGCCACGCGCGCCAACGACGCTCACGGCGTATTTGCGAAACGCGCTCTCCACCTGAATCAAGCCCAGCACCAGCGAGGTGTCGAGCCCTGCGCGCCTGCTCTCATACCACACCGTCTCCAAAAACTCGCGGCGCGTTTGCAGCTCGGCGCTCACCTTGGCCTTGTGCTTTTTGAGCCGTTCACCCATTTCGCCCAGCCATGCGAGGTGTGCAAGCCGCTCTTCCATGGTGGCGAATACCGGTTTGGGTGGCGCACGATCACCCACTGCGGCTGACAAGGCGCCACGCACCGCATCGGCCAGCGGTTCTTCAAGCTGACGGCCAGCGATTGCAAGCGAGGGCAGCAAAGCCGATGACGCCCATGCGGCAAGCCCTACGCTTGCTGCCAGACAGGCCCTGCGCGAACTGCCCCGAATGGCAGCATCGTCGTTCACGTGGATGCGCTTGCCATGCATGAGCTTCAGGGCGAGACTTTACTGCGCACAAAGCTCGCGGCCTGCGCCACGTCGATCCGGGTCGCCTGCGTGTCGCGGCGGCCTTGATACTCCAGCTTGCCTTCGGCCAGGCCTCGTTCGGAAATCACCACGCGATGCGGCACGCCGATCAGCTCCCAATCGGCAAACATTTGGCCGGGGCGCAGGCCGCGGTCGTCAACGATCACGTCCACGCCCAGCTTCGTCAGATCTGCGTACAGCGTGTCGGCCGCAGCCTTCACCACTTCATTGCGCTCATAGCCAAGCGGGCACAGCGCCACCTGGAACGGTGCAATCGCGTCGGGCCAGATGATGCCTTTATCGTCGTGGTTCTGCTCGATGGCGGCGCCCAGAATGCGCGTGACGCCAATTCCGTAGCAGCCCATCACCATGATTTGCGGTTTGCCGTTTTCGTCGAGATAGGTCACGTTCATATCCCGGGTATATGGCAGCCCGAGGAAAACATGACCCACCTCGATGCCACGCTGCATGGCCAGCACTCCCTTGCCGTCGGGCGACGGATCTCCGGCTTGCACGTTACGGATGTCGGCCACGACTTCGGGCTCGGGCAAGTCGCGGCCCCAGTTCACGCCGACGGTGTGATATCCCGCCTCGTTGCTACCCACTACGAAGTCACTCATGCGGGCCACGGTCCGGTCTGCAACGATCTTTACCGGCTTCTTCGTGCCCACCGGTCCCAGGTAGCCCGGCGGTGTGCCGAAGTGATCGACGATCTCAGCTTCGCTCGCAAAGCGCCAGCCGCCCTTGAGCCCCTCGACCTTTCCCACTTTCACCTCGTTCATGTCATGGTCGCCACGCACGAGCAGCAGCCACAGCTGAACCTTCAGCGGATCACCCTTGTCGTTGCGCTCCTCCGTGGCCAGTACGAGCGACTTGATGGTGCGGGCCAGCGGGATGCCGAGAAACGCCGCCACGTCTTCGCAGGTGCTCTTGCCCGGAGTCGGCGTCTTGACCAACTGCTCCTTTGGCGCCGCGCGTTCAGCGATCAATGACAGCGCCTCGGCCTGCTCGATATTGGCGGCATAGTCGCTCGTGGGGCAGTAGGCAATCGCGTCTTCTCCAGTGTCGGCGATGACCTGAAACTCATGCGAGCTTTGGCCACCGATTGCGCCGGTATCAGCTGCCACAGGTCGAAACGTCAGCCCCATGCGCGTAAATATCTTGCAGTACGCGTCGAACATCGCCTGGTAGCTTATGCGCGCACTGGCATCGTCGCGGTCGAAGCTGTAGGCGTCTTTCATGGTGAACTCGCGGCCACGCATCACGCCAAAACGCGGGCGGCGCTCGTCGCGGAATTTGGTTTGAATGTGATAAAAGTTCACGGGCAATTGCCGCCAGCTACGCACCTCCTGCCGCACGATGTCGGTAATAGCCTCCTCACTCGTGGGCTGAACAATGAAGTCGCGCTGATGACGGTCTTTGATGCGCAAAAGCTCGGGCCCATATTTGTCCCAGCGGCCGCTTTCCTGCCACAGCTCGGCCGGCTGCACTACGGGCATCAACAGCTCGATCGCACCGGCGCGGTTCATCTCCTCGCGAATGATTTGCTCGATCTTGCGGATAGAACGTAAGCCCATGGGCATGTAGTTGTAAATGCCCGCGGCCAGCTTCTTGATGAGCCCAGCACGCAGCATGAGTTTGTGGCTCACCACTTCTGCGTCGGAGGGAGCGTCTTTGAGGGTGGAGATGAAAAACTGGCTGGCGCGCATTGGATGGTATTTTCTAGTGGTAAGCGATGCTGATAACAGCGGCTAATCGGTGTATATTCAATTCAATTTTAAAAGATTGAAGGTTTCGCCATGTTGGACAAAGACGGTTTTCGTCCCAACGTGGGCATCATCTTGCTGAACAATCGCAACCAGGTATTTTGGGGCAAGAGACTTAGAACGCACTCATGGCAGTTTCCGCAAGGCGGCATCAAGTTCGGTGAATCGCCCGAGCAGGCCATGTTCCGTGAGTTGCAGGAAGAAGTCGGCCTCAAGCCTGAGCATGTGCGCATCATCGCGCGCACGCGCGGCTGGCTTAAGTATGAGGTGCCCGAGCACTACATCCGCCGCGAGAACCGCGGCCACTATCGTGGCCAAAAGCAGATCTGGTTTTTGCTGCGCCTTTTGGGGCGCGACAACGACCTGGACTTGCGCGCTAGCAACCACCCTGAGTTCGACGCGTGGCGTTGGAACGAATACTGGGTGCCCCTGGACGCGGTGATCGAGTTCAAGCGCGAGGTGTATCAGCTCGCCCTGACAGAGCTGTCGCGCTACCTGCCCCGGCCGGAAAACCGCAACCGCTTTTTGCGCGGCATGCGCCGTCAAGACGAGGCCGCGCCGCGAGATGCAAGCCGCCCCTGCGACACCAAGGAGGCCCCTCATGGCGCTGAGCCCCTCGACCGCTAAGGCGGCGCTCGCACTCGTACTGACAATGGCTGCTGCAGTAGCCAGCATGCCTGCAATTGCGCAGCAAAGCCCCACCGAGCATATGCCGCAGCGCGGCTTGTACGAAGAGCTGCGCGGCAAAAAGGGCGATGACGAAAACACAGAAGCGCCCGTCAAGTTACCCGCCGCGCAGCCGCTGGCCGCGGATCTGATGGCCTTTGGCCGCAGCCGCGACGGCGAACTGACGTATCTGCTCGACCGCACCAGCATCAGCATGCCGGGCAACAGCATCGTGCGCTACGCACTGGTGGCGCAGTCTCAGGCTGGCGCGCGCAACGTGAGTTACGAAAGCATCAATTGCCGCACGCGCGAGATCAAGGTTCATGCCGTGGGCCGCAGCGACGGCACGTGGCGCGATCCCGGCGGCGACTGGCGCGCGCTGCGCACCCAACAGCACGCTTTACTGGCCAATGATTTCTTGTGTGACGTGCGCGGCACGCGCAGACTGGACGAAGTGTTAGCACGCCTGCGCAACCCCGAGCTTGCGACTAAGCGAGACTACCAATAGTACACAGCTTTTACTGCACTATTTTATACCAGTAAAGGTGTTATACATGCCACAGTACAAAAGCCTTACGGCCCACACACTCTAGACCAGCGTCATCTGGTCGCGGTGAATCAGCTCGGCTTCTTCGGCGTACCCCAAAATTTCACCGATCTCGCTGGAAGCTTTACGCATGATGAGCCTGGCCTCGGCGCTGGAGTAGTTGACCAGGCCACGCGCCAGCTCACGGCCCTGCGCGTCGCGCACGGCAATTACATCGCCGCGTACAAACTCGCCCACAACCGCCGTCACACCCACCGGCAGTAACGATGCACCCTTTTGCGTAAGCATACGGCTTGCGCCGTCATCGACCACCACATGGCCTTTGAGTTGCAGGTGATCGAGCAGCCACTGCTTGCGCGCCGCCAGCGGCTGCGTGTGAGCCAGCAGTTGCGTACCCAGGCACTCACCGCGACAAAGGCGTAGCAGCACGTCGGCCTCGCGTCCACTGGCGATGACGGTGGCTGCGCCGCTCTTGGCGGCGCGCTTGGCAGCCAGCACCTTGGTGCTCATCCCGCCTTTCCCAATGGAGCTGCCTGCGCCGCCGGCCATGGCCTCGATCGCGGGATCGTCGGCGCGCGCCTCGCGCACCAGCGTCGCGCTCGGATCTTTGCGTGGATCGGCGGTGAACAGGCCCACTTGATCGGTCAGGATGACGAGCGCGTCGGCATCGAGCAGATTGGTGACGAGTGCCCCCAATGTGTCGTTGTCGCCGAACTTGATTTCATCGGTCACCACCGTGTCGTTCTCGTTGATGATGGGCACCACGCCCAGCGCCAGCAGCGTAAGCAGCGTCGAGCGTGCGTTGAGGTAGCGCGTGCGGTCGGCCAAGTCAGCATGCGTCAACAGCACCTGAGCAGTCTTTAGCTTGAGCCGCGAGAACTCGCTCTCATACACCTGCGCCAAGCCCATTTGCCCCACGGCGGCGGCGGCTTGCAATTCGTGCATCTCGGTGGGCCGCGTGCTCCAGCCCAGGCGCTTGACACCCTCAGCCACCGCGCCGCTAGTCACGATCACTACCTGCTTTCCAGCAGCGATGAGGCCTGCAATCTGCGCTGCCCAGCGCCCCACGGCTTGCGCGTCTAGCCCCTGGCCGTCATTGGTGACGAGGCTTGAACCCACCTTCACCACCACGCGCCTAGCGTGCAGCAATACGGAAACAGGCGAGCTCATTGCGGGTCGGCTTGTGTAAAGCGTGGATCGTTGGCTTGGTAATCATTGGGCTGCTCTGGCGCAACGAAGGCATACACATCGCGGCACAGCGCCTCCAACCCGTCACGCGCCAGTGCCGAGATGGCATACACCGGCCCTTTGAAGCGCAGACGTCGCACGATATCTTTGACGCGCTGCTCGCGATTGTCAGCAGGCAACAGGTCGAGCTTGTTGAGCAGCAACCAGCGAGGCTTGGCGGCCAGCTTTGCGTCATACTTCTTCAGCTCGGCCACAATTGCGCGCGCCTCTTTCACCGGATCCACGGACTCATCGAATGGCACCGCGTCCACGATGTGCAGCAACAGCCGTGTGCGCTGCAAGTGGCGCAAGAACTGATGGCCAAGCCCAGCGCCCTCAGCCGCACCTTCGATCAAGCCGGGGATATCGGCCACCACGAAACTCTTTTCCGGGCCCACACGCACCACGCCCAGATTGGGGTGCAATGTGGTGAACGGGTAATCTGCAATCTTGGGCCGCGCGTTGGACACTGCTGCCACGAAGGTGCTTTTGCCCGCGTTGGGCATGCCGAGCAAGCCGACGTCGGCCAGCACCTTCAGCTCAAGCCGCACACGTAACTGGTCACCTTCCTTGCCCATGGTCTTTTGGCGTGGTGCACGGTTGGTGCTGCTCTTGAAGTGAATGTTGCCCAGGCCGCCCTCGCCCCCCTTGGCCAGCACGATGCGGTCACCGTCCTTGTCCAGGTCGAACAGCACGCGGCCCGTGGCATCATCAATGATGGTGGTGCCCACCGGCATACGCAAGGTAATGTCTGCGCCGGAGGCGCCGTAGCAATCTGCCCCCCGGCCATTCTCACCGTTCTTGGCTTCGTGCCGGCGTGCATAGCGGTAATCCACCAGCGTATTGATGTTGCGGTCGGCCACGGCGTAAACGCTGCCCCCCCGTCCACCATCGCCGCCGTCTGGCCCGCCAAATGGGATGAACTTTTCGCGGCGAAACGACGCTGAGCCGTTGCCGCCTTTGCCGGCAACGACATCGATGACCGCTTCATCAACAAACTTCATTTCAACCCCAAGTCAAAACAACTCAAATGCTAGCTGCGCTTACTTGTGCGTCCGCCCCGTGATCAAGCCCACTGCGCCGATCACGATGAGTATCACCGGCCAGTAGGTTGCGGCAAGCGCGCGCAGCTCTTGCGACGAAAACCAGCCCAGATTGGCGCCCAGAATCACCACGCCAATGATGATGAGAACAATCGGTCCCCATTTGCTGTGCATACTCAACCTCCAGAAATGACAAACCCCGCAAGCTTGCGCCGCGGGGTTGATGTTAGTCGCGGGCCACAAATGCGTCGCGAGTAGCTGGCCTGGTTATGACTTGTTGATGCTTACCAGGTGCCGCCCGTGCTCACCCTTGAGCTCAAACTTCACTTGGCCATCAACCAGCGCGAACAAGGTGTGATCCTTGCCGACGCCCACATTGGTGCCCGGGTGGAACTTGGTGCCACGCTGGCGCACGATGATGGAGCCTGCGCTCACGAGTTCGCCGCCGAAGCGTTTGACGCCCAAACGTTTGGCCTCTGAGTCACGGCCGTTGCGCGTAGAGCCGCCGCCTTTTTTCTGTGCCATGGTGTGCTACTCCTTAGCCGTTGATCGCTTCAATTTGAAGCTCGGTGTAGTTTTGGCGATGGCCCTGGCGCTTTTGATAGTGCTTGCGGCGGCGCATTTTAAAAATACGCACTTTCTCGCCGCGACCATGCGCGAGCACTTTGGCTTTGACCGTTGCACCAGCAACCAAGGGCGTACCCAGTTTGATGTCACTGCCGCTACCCACGGCCAGCACGTCAGAAAGAGTCACTTCTTGGCCGATGTCTGCAGCAATCTGTTCTACTTTGATCTTCTCGCCAGCAGCAACGCGATACTGCTTGCCACCGGTTTTTATGACCGCGTACATACGGATTCCTTGAAGGATGTTTGTTCCGCGCCCGCTGGCCACTTACATTACGAAGTAACCAACACCTATAGCGCATGAATAGCCGAATATTTTAGCACGAAACCGAAATTCTTCAATGTTGGCGCGGACTTAAATCGCAGTGCGCGGGCCAGCCGACCCTATTTGCAGGCCCTAACTGGTTGATTTCTATAATCAGCCGCCATGTCTAATGTTCCAACTGCGGCCCCAACTGTGAATTTGTCCACAATCCTCGCGCCGATCACGTCCGACATGCAGCAGGTCGATGCCGTCATTAGGCAACGCTTGCACTCGGACGTGCCGCTCATCCGCACCATAGGAGAGTACATCATCGCTGCTGGCGGCAAACGCCTGCGCCCGGCGCTGGTGTTGCTGGTGGCTCGCGCCTTGGGGCACGAAAGTAAGGCCATGCATGAGCTGGCGGCCGTTGTGGAATTCATACATACCGCCACCTTGCTGCATGACGATGTGGTGGACGAATCCAATCTCAGGCGCGGCCGGCAAACCGCTAATGCAGCTTTTGGCAATGCAGCGAGTGTGCTGGTGGGCGATTTTCTGTATTCGCGCGCGTTTCAGATGGTGGTGAGCGTCGAGCGCATGCCCGTGCTGCAGGTGCTGGCAAACGCCACCAACGTGATTGCCGAAGGTGAGGTGCTGCAATTGCAAAACATGCATGACCCCGACCTCAGTGAAGCTGAATACCTTCGCGTGATTCGCTACAAGACCGCCAAGCTGTTTGAGGCCGCTGCTGAGATTGGAGCGATACTAGCAGATGTACCACTCGAAGTCCGCCTAAGAGCAGCCGATTATGGGCGTACACTGGGTACAGCATTCCAGTTGGTCGATGATGCACTGGATTATTCCGGCAACACCGAAACGCTTGGCAAGAACGTGGGTGATGACTTGCGCGAAGGCAAGCCCACACTGCCTTTGATCATTGCAATGCAGCGCGGCAGCGCCCAGGAACGTGAGCAGGTTCGACAGGCCATCCTGCACGGCGACCCGCAGCATCTCGCAGAAATCGAGTCCTTGATCCGCAGCTGCGGCGCACTCGACGCTACATATGAGTCCGCGCGCAGCGAAGCCCGGCACGCAGCAGACTCTGTGGCCGATTGGCCGAAAAACGCGGCCACCGAGGCTTTGGTCAACCTGTCGGTCTTCGCGGTTGCGCGCTCGTACTAGCGATCTGTCAGAAATCCATCAAAGTCTGAGACAGATTTACTTACCGGCTCGCGCACAGGCACAGCCAGCCATGACAGGGACGACAGTGCAAACGGCCCGGAAGTTTGAACCTTCCCGTGGATAAACAAGTTGACAGCTGAAACCATGAAAAGATTAAACCCCGGGTATGCCATTCAAAATCGCAGGTGTACTGCTACGGGCTTTTGCCCGCGAGGCTGCGCCCTGAACCACACGCCAAGCCGTGACAGCGGCTTTGGTAAACTTGGAGGGTCTTCGCGGCTGCGCGCTCAATCGAGCCCCACCAGCAGCCCGGAGTCGGGGTGTAGCTTAGCCTGGTAGAGCGCTACGTTCGGGACGTAGAGGCCGGAGGTTCGAATCCTCTCACCCCGACCAATCATTTCATTGATTCTTCACTTGTCCCAATTCAGGAATTTCGGTCACAATCAACGCTAAATTGTTGATTTCGATAGTGGGCTAGCTTCGCTGGCCCGCATCAGGATCGCACCCAGGGAAGAAATGATGGAGACATTGAACGACATTGCGGCAAATCTGCCGCCACTGGCGCGGGCATTGACGATGTCCAAGCGCATCGAGCTGAACCAGGCTGTGGCGATGGCCCGCCGCGCCGCAGATGCAAAATCTCCTTTCGTGGGCGAGCTCATGACGAGCGGCCTGATCAAGTCTCGCGATCTGGCGCACTTTCTCTCATCCACATTCGCGTTGCCTTTGCTCGATATCGCTGCGTTTGATCAAAACAAGCTGATCTCCGGCGTCATCGACGCAAAACTGATGGCAGCCTACAAGGTGTTGCCGCTGGCCAAGCGTGGAAACAAGCTCTTCGTGGCGCTGGCCGACCCAACCGATCAGGAGGCGCTGGACAAGATCAAGTTCCAGGCACAGCTTCCCATTGAACCAGTGCTGGTGGAGTACGACAAGCTCGCGGGTATTGTCGACAAAAACACGCAAAGCGCTGGCGAACAAATCGGCGCGATGATCGGCGACGATTTCGACTTTGACGTGCAAGACGCGCCTGATGAAACGCAAAGCATAGACGCAGGCGCAGACATTGATGACGCGCCAGTGGTGAAATTCCTGCAGAAGATGCTGATCGATGCCATCAATATGCGTGCGTCGGACTTGCATTTCGAGCCCTACGAGCATTTCTACCGAATCCGCTTTCGCATCGACGGAGAGCTGCGAGAAATCACGCAACCTCCGCTGGCGATCAAGGACAAACTTGCTTCTCGCATCAAGGTGATCTCGCGACTGGACATCGCCGAAAAACGCATCCCGCAGGACGGGCGCATGAAGCTCAAGGTTGGACCGGACAAAGTGATCGATTTTCGTGTGAGCACACTGCCCACATTGCACGGCGAGAAGATCGTGGTGCGTATTCTCGACTCGTCTAGTGCCAAGCTCGGCATCGATGCGCTGGGCTACGAGGCGATCGAGAAAGAGCGCTTGCTTGAAGCCATCAAACGCCCGTATGGCATGGTATTGGTCACGGGGCCTACGGGTAGCGGCAAGACGGTGTCGCTGTACACCTGCCTCAATATCCTCAATCAGCCCGGAGTCAACATTGCAACCGCGGAAGACCCTGCAGAGATCAACTTGCCCGGCATCAACCAGGTGAATGTGAATGAGAAGGCTGGGCTCACCTTTGCGGCTGCGCTGCGCTCTTTCCTACGCCAAGACCCCGACATCATTATGGTTGGTGAGATTCGAGATCTTGAAACTGCAGACATTTCGATCAAGGCAGCGCAAACGGGACACATGGTGTTCTCTACGCTGCACACCAACGATGCTCCCACAACGCTCACACGCCTTCGCAACATGGGTGTACCTGCGTTCAACATCGCGTCCAGCGTGATCCTGATTACAGCGCAGCGGCTGGCGCGTAAGTTATGTGCTGCATGCAAGCAACCGACCTTCATCCCCAAAGAGGCGTTGATCGAAGCGGGCTTCAAAGAGGCCGATCTGGACGGAAGCTGGCAACCCTACAAGGCTGTGGGCTGCGAAGCCTGCGGGGGTAATGGGTATAAGGGTCGTGTTGGCATTTATCAAGTGATGCCCATCACCGAGGAGATGCAACGCCTGATCTTGTCTGACGGCACCGCGATCGACATCGCCGACCAGGCCGCGCGCGAAGGGGTCCGCAATCTCAGGGAATCCGGCCTGGTCAAGGTTCGCAACGGCTCGACCTCGCTGGAAGAGGTGCTGGCCGTAACAAACGAGTAAGCAGACACCTGTTCTGCCACCCCCTTGTGGCAGAAAAACTTCATTTTTTCACATACTTAGCCGTGGTTTCTCAGCCAATGCACTGAGTGTTGTGCGCCTTTGCCTACAATCGTTACAGAACGGGAGCGTTTATGGCTACAGCAGCAGCAGCCGTCAAGCGGCGTGACGTGATATTCGAGTGGGAAGGCAAGGACCGTAACGGCAAGATGGTCAAGGGCGAGTTGCGCGCCGGTGGCGAGGCCGCGGTAAACGCTCATCTGCGGCGGCAGGGCATTCTGGTTATGAAGGTCAAGAAGCGCCGCATGACCAGCGGCAAGCGAATTACCGAGAAAGACCTGACCATCTTCACCCGCCAGCTCGCGACAATGATGAAAGCTGGCGTACCGCTGTTGCAATCGTTCGACATTGTGGCCCGCGGTCATCCCAATGCGAGTGTGGCAAAACTGTTGAACGATATTCGCAGTGATATCGAAAGCGGTACGAGCATGTCTGCCGCTTTCCGCAAGCACCCGAAGTACTTCGATCCTCTATATTGCAATCTGGTCGAGGCGGGTGAGGCTGGCGGCATATTGGAAGATCTTCTTGATCGTCTGGCGACTTACAAAGAAAAGACCATGGCGATCAAGAGCAAGATCAAATCTGCACTGGTTTATCCTGTCGCAGTGCTGATAGTCGCTGCAGTGGTCGTGACCATCATCATGCTGTTTGTAATCCCAGCATTTAAGGATATCTTTACGTCCTTTGGTGCGGACCTACCCGCTCCGACCCAGATTGTGATCAACATGTCCCAGTTCTTTACGCAGTACTGGTGGGCGTTGTTCGGTACCCTCGGTATTGGGGCTTATCTCTTTTTTCAGTCGTGGCAAAGATCAACAAAAATGCAGCAAGGAATGGACCGGCTGCTGCTTCGCGTGCCAGTGTTTGGCGATCTCATTCGTAAGTCGGCCATTGCGCGCTGGACGCGAACTCTTTCAACACTTTTCGGCGCCGGTGTTCCGCTGGTAGAAGCGTTGGACTCCGTAGGCGGTGCAGCCGGCAATTACGTTTATGCCGAGGCAACGTCCAAGATTCAGAAGGACGTCGCCACTGGCACTAGCCTGACAGTTGCCATGCAATCGACTAATGTGTTCCCGTCTATGGTGATGCAGATGACAGCCATCGGTGAGGAATCAGGCTCGCTTGATCACATGTTGGGCAAAGCGGCCGAGTTCTTCGAGCAGGAGGTAGATGAAGCCGTCAAGGCGCTGCAGAGTTTGATGGAGCCCATCATCATCGTCGTGCTCGGCACCATCATCGGCGGTATCGTTGTAGCGATGTATCTGCCCATCTTCAAGCTCGGCCAAGTGGTCTAGGGCGGTTACGTGGGGTTTTGGATAGAAGCGGCATCTCTACGCGAGATGCCGATATTGCTGATCGCCGTGGCAGCCTTCGGGTTGTGCATCGGCAGCTTCCTGAATGTCGTGATCTATCGCTTACCAAAGATGCTAGAGCGACAATGGCGGGCTGATGCGCGCTACGCCCTCGAAATCGAGCCGGTGCCTGAGCCGGCTTTCAACCTGGTGACTCCGGCATCGACCTGCAGGCAGTGTGGGCATCGCATCCGTTGGTATGAGAACATCCCTATCGCGAGCTTCTTATGGCTGCGTGGCAAATGCTCGGCTTGCGGCACGAGTATTGGTTTACGTTATCCATTCGTTGAATTGTGCAATGGCCTGCTGTGGCTCGCGATTGCATTTCAGTACGGCTTTACGCCGCTGGCGGCTGGCTACATGCTGCTCTCTACGGTGTTGCTGACTCTGTTCTGGATCGA
Organism: uncultured Burkholderiaceae bacterium; assembly: GCA_964432095.1. Lineage (GTDB taxonomy): Bacteria > Pseudomonadota > Gammaproteobacteria > Burkholderiales > Burkholderiaceae_C > CAYSMM01. Next base: position 14,133 of record CAYSMM010000009.1, read on the forward strand.
CTGGGACACACAATTACTGCCCGACGATCTGACGCTCCCACTGGTGTGGGCAGGCCTGCTGTTTCAGCTCTTAACGCAGAGTGTGCCGCTCACATCGGCCGTGATTGGTGCAGCCGCGGGTTACCTCGTACTGTGGAGTATCTTTCATGCGTTTCGCTTACTCACCGGCAAAGAGGGCATGGGTTATGGCGACTTCAAGCTCTTTGCTGCACTCGGCGCATGGTTCGGCTGGAAGGCTTTGTTGCCGATGTTGCTGGCCTCCAGTCTGACCGGCGCGTTGATCGGGGGTGCGCTGATGGCCAGTGGGCGGCTTGCACGAGGTCAGGCGTTTGCGTTCGGGCCATTCCTAGCACTTGTGGGCTTGCTTGCGATTTTCGTTGCACCGCAGCGCTGGATTGCAGCGGTAATGCCTTGACGCGCGATGAAGAGCACCGCTGCCGAAACCGGATTTGTGGTGGGACTCACCGGCGGAATAGGCTCGGGTAAGACCTTGGTTTCCGACCATCTTGCGCAACTCGGAGCAAAGGTGGTAGACACTGACGTGATTGCGCATCAACTCACTGCGCATGGCGGACGCGCCATGCCCTTGATCCACGCTGCCTTTGGTGCTGCTGCGTTGCAGCCCGACGGCAGCCTCAACCGTGCATACATGCGTGACCTTGCATTTTCCAATACCCAAGCCAAGTCGCAACTCGAGGCGATTCTTCACCCGCTGATCGGCGAGCAAGCCATGGCAGAGATCGCTGCGTCGACTGCTCCTTATGTGGTGTTGGTTGTGCCGTTGCTGGTCGAGTCAGGCCGCTGGCTAGCCAAGGTCGATCGCGTGCTGGTGGTGGACTGTGACGTAGAGACGCAAATCAAGCGCGTGATGGCACGCTCCAAGCTAAGCCGCGAGGCGACTGAAGCCATCGTCGCGCAACAGGCCACGCGAGAGCAACGGCTGGCCGCCGCAGACGACGTAATCGTCAATCGAGGCACGCCGCAGCAGTTGGCCACGCAGGTTGAGGCTCTGCATCGCAACTATCTTGAACGGGCTCGCGCCAAGTCTATGCCCCTGGTGCCCCGAGCAGGGTGAGACCGGCGGTGACGTTACACTTGGGCAAAGCGGTAATCGGCCGGGCTTGCAAGGCATACGTGGCCGATCGCCGAAAGCCCTGAATATCGACAGTGGACCTGGCAACCAAGAGTGACCTTATACGAATACCCTCTGAGTGAGCGTGTGCGCACCCTGCTACGGCTCGAGCGGCTGTTCGCCCGCTTGCAGCAACTGCTTGCGCGCACCGACGCGCACGATCACCACTTTGCGCTGCTCACGGTGTTTGAGATCGTGGATGTGTCCTCACGCGCCGATCTCAAAACCGATTTACTCAAAGATCTTGAAAAGCAGCGCGCAACCTTGAACAGCTATCGCGGCAACCCGGCGATTGCTGAAGAGATGCTCGACAAGGTGCTGGCAGAAATCGAGCCGGCGTTCGCCGCGCTCAGCGCACAGCCCGGCCGCGCGGGGCAAACCATTGTTGAGAATGAGTGGCTGATGGGCCTGCGCAGCCGCGCCAGCATTCCAGGCGGCACCTGCGAGTTCGATCTACCGTCGTTCTACGCCTGGCAGCATTTGCCCTCGGTGCAGCGTCAGCAGGATTTACATCGCTGGGTAGCCCCGCTAGTGCCACTGGCCAATGCCGTGGTGCTGCTGCTGCGCCTGCTGCGCGAAGGCGGTGTGATGCAAAAGGTGATGGCGCAAAGCGGGCTGTTTCAGCAAAACCTCGGCAATCGCACCTACCAACTGCTGCGCCTGCGTATCGACCCGCAGCTTGGCCTCGTGCCCGAGATCACTGGCCACCGCTTGATGGTATCGGTGCGACTCATGCAGCCCGATGCCGATTACCGCCTCAAGGCTAGCGCAGTCGATGTGCCACTGGAGGTGGCGCTGTGTCCGTAGTCCAGGTACCCTGTCCGATCTGCAAAACGCTTGCGCCGTTTGCCAAGACACTCAATGCGTATCGGCCGTTTTGCAGCGAGCGCTGCAAGCTCACCGACCTGGGCGCTTGGGCCTCGGGTGACTACAGCGTTGAAGTGCCGCCACAAAATGCCGATGAGGCCGAGGCTGTGTTGCACGCGCAGCTTGCAAACGCGGCCGACACGCGCAAGCTAAGTTGATGACGCATATTGCCGTCCATCTATTTAGTGGTTTATACACTTTAGTGTATACAGCTTATATATCAATATTAACAACCAGTAAAGCCTGTATAGATACAGCAGTATCAGGCAAATCAATCAAGCATCCGAAGTCAATACGGCCGTGTGATTACGCTCCTGGGCAAACCAGCGCAGCACCGGTAGCGTGCCCGGCAACACTGGCTGCACTGTCACCGGTAAATGCTGCCACGCCATCTGCTGCCCCTCACGCATCTCAAATTCACCGCGCCATTCATACACGCGGCAAAAATGCAGCCGCACCAGGGCATGCGGATAGTCCATCATCTCTACATGCCATGCATGCACGCGGCCGATAGTGATGCCCAGTTCCTCATGCAGCTCTCGGCCGAGCGCCTGCTCGACTGTCTCGCCGGCTTCGAGTTTGCCGCCCGGGAATTCCCAATAACCGGCATACGGTTTACCCACAGGACGTGAGGTCAGCAAAAACGCGCCGTCGCTGCGCACGAGTACGCCGACCGCTACGTCCACCGGCGTGCGGCTAGTAGCGCTTGCGCTCATTTACGCCTACCCGGCGCTGCATGAATATTGCGGCCCGCATAGTCGCGCGCAAACTGCTGGGCCACGCGCCCGCTGCGCGAGCCGCGCTCGAGCGCAAATACCAGCGCCTCGTGCTGAGCCTGATCGTCGAATGGCACGCCGTAGTGCGACAGCCAGTACGCTGCGATATGTAAGTATTCATCTTTCGAAAACGGATAGAAGCTCAACCACAGGCCGAAGCGCTCGGACAACGAGATCTTCTCTTCCACCGCTTCGCCGGGGTGAATCTCGCCATCGGCAGTGTGCTGGTAGCTCTCGTTGTCACGCTGATACTCGGGCAGCAAGTGCCTGCGGTTGGACGTGGCGTAGATCAACATGTTGTCGGCGCCGCTGTCGACTGTTCCGTCGAGCACGCTCTTGAGTGCTTTGTAGCTGCCGTCGCCTTCGTCGAACGACAAATCATCACTGAAGATCACGAAGCGCTCGGGCCTGCCACGAAGCAGCGGCACCACATCGGGCAGGTGAATCAGGTCGGCCCGATCCATCTCGATCAGGCGTAAGCCGGCTTGCGAAAACTCGTTGAGCAAAGCCTTGACCAGCGAGCTTTTGCCCGTGCCGCGCGCACCCGTGAGCAGCACATGGTTGGCGGGCCGCCCCTGCAAAAACTGCCGCGTGTTCTGCAGTACGCGCTCTTTTTGTGCGTCGATGTCTTGCAGATCGCTCAGTCGAACCTGCGCCGGATGTATCACCGCCTCAAGCACTGCCACTGACGCGCCCAAGGCATGCGGCCTCCTGCGATAGACCCAGGCGACTGCGGCGTCAAAGTCCGGAGCTGCTAGCGTTGCGGGCACCGCGCGCTCGATTAAGGTAACGAGCGCATCCATGCGATTGAGCAGCGCTTGCTCAAACGATGCGTGGTCGTGCGTGCCTGCTGCAGCGAGCGTTTTTATGTCAGACATGGCTGCATTCTGGCATGGCATGCACGGACGCAGCTATACGCCCAAGCCGGGCAACACCTTATGCATCAAGTGCTCTGCCATGGCCATCACGCAGGCGCGGTACACCGGCAGGCCGGGGTGAAAGCCGTCTGAAGACATGTTGCTGTGCTCCAGGTGCACGCCCGTCTCGCAGTGGCTGACATGCGGCGTGGACTTTGTCCACTCGAGCTGCGCACGATTGATGCGTTTTGCGTCGGCGCCGAACACCGAACGCAAGGGTTGTGGCAAACCGGGAAACTCATGCATAGGCGGCAGCGCGAACATGGCAACGTGCTGCACTGCGCAACGCGCCATGAGGCACTGCACGAGCGCCTTGCGGTCTTCAATCGCGCGGTGTGCAGGCACCTGCTCGACCACGTCGTTGACGCCCAGCGCCGTCACGGCAATGTCGGCACGTGGGGCAGGATCGAGGTGCATCAGGGCCCGCGTTGCTGCGCGAGTTGACCAACCGGATCGCGCTACCAGTTGCCACTGCACGGTGCGCCGCAAACCGTGACAAAGCACTTCGGCCAAAGGTTGAGCCAAAGCCTGATGCTGGTGCTTGACGCCTACACCGGCACCGGATGAATCTCCTACCACTATCAGCTTGAGACCGCCATTTACGTTCCTGCTGTGGCTACATACACCAAGCCGATCCCCTTCTGCTTCAGGCAGAACAGGCATGGTTTGGCGCAGGTACAGGCCCTGCGCAATCAGCACCGGCGACAGCACGAGCTTGGCAGCGATGTCGAGCATGACGTGATCGTACCGCCGACATCACTACGGGGAAACTAGAACTTTGTGAAGTCCGGTTTACGCTTTTCAAAGAATGCCGTGAACGCTTCGCGCGCCTCGGGGCTTTTGAGTCGCGCAGCAAACACCTCACCCTCAGCGGCGATCATCTCCATAACCAGCTTCTGGTTGGCGCGGCGCAGGAGCTTTTTGGTGTCACTCACCGCACCAGGCGGCAGTTGATTGAAGCGCTCGGCAATGCGCCGCGCGTGCGGCAGCACCTCGCCCTCGGGCAGCACCGCATTGATAATGCGCATCTCCTGCGCTTCTTCGGCGCCGAACGGCTCGCCCAGCAGCAGCTTCTCGGCCGCCTTCACATGGCCGGCCGTCAGCGGCACCAGCATGGAAGATGCAAACTCACTCACCAACCCAAGACTGGTGAAAGGCATCGCAAACTTTGCGGTGTCGGCGGCGTATACCAAATCGCAATGCAACAGCAGCGTGGTGCCAATACCGATTGCCGCGCCGGTGACAGCGACCACCACCGGCTTATCGCAGCCCACCAATGCACGCATGAAGGCAAACACCGGTGAATCCAAGCCCTGGGGTGGCCGCTGCGCAAAATCTTCCAGGT
>CAYSMM010000010.1:0-18183 GCA_964432095.1 uncultured Burkholderiaceae bacterium
GATACTGCCATGAGTGCATTGCCATCACTGCAAAATAGTAGTTAATGATGGTAATGTACTCATAAATGTATAAGTCATTCCTGACTGTATGATGATAGTGTGAATGGCGCCGAAAGAAAGCGCTGTACCACTGCAACACTTGCAGCCGGGTCTTCCTCATGTGGCACATGCCCAAGCCCCGGCAGAACCACCAGCGTCGACCGCGCGATGTCGCGCTTGAAGTTATGTGCGAACTCAAGCGGCGTAAGGCGGTCGCGCTCGCCCCACAGGATGAGCGTGGGCTGAGCGATGCTTTTGATCGCTGCAACATCGCTGGCCACAAAACCGCGCTGCAAGCGCTGCGCCACTGCACGACGGTTACCTTGGCGCAAAGTCAACTCGTAATAGCGGTCAATCAGTTCGGGCGTCACCTTGGCGGGGTCGCCGTACACATTTCGCAGGCTGCTTTCGATCACAAACCGCGGCAGGGTGTTTTGCATCACCGGCGCAAGCACCGGGCTGGCCGCGATGCGAAACCCTATTGGTACCGAGGATGTGCCTGGGTTACGCAGCGCATAGCCGCTCGCGTCCACCAGCACCAGCCGCTCAACCCGGCCGGGATGCGCTGCTGCGGTGGCCCATGCGATATGGCCGCCCAGAGAATTGCCAACGAGCACGCAACGATCAATGCTCTTCGCGTCGAGCATGGCGATGACGAAGCGTACATATGCTGCGATGGAGTAGTCGGCATCAGCGCGCGGGCCGGTGAGGCCGAAACCGGGCAAGTCAAAGCGCAGCACGCGACGCGTTTTAGCCAGCTCCTGCGCCCAGCCGTCCCAGGTGTGCAGGCTGGCCGATGTGCCGTGCAGCAGCACAATCGGCGTCAGTGTGGAATCGCGCGGCCCTTCGTCGCGCAGGTGAGCCTGCAACCCGTCTGCCGCAATGAACTGCGAAGGCGCCTGTGCCCAGCGCGGCTTGAGCGCGTCCAACGGTTTGTCAGGCGCCCAAGTCCACGCGATGAATGCCGCACACAGCACCACAAGCGCTGCCAATGCGAGCGCAGCCCACTTCAGCAGGCGCTTTATTAGCGTCACGCGGTTGCGGCGCCCGAGCCAAAATAATGCTGATAGCCGAACAGGCCCACGGCCCCACCGGTGTGAATGAATACGATGTTCTGCCCGGCTTTGAAGTGCCCGCGGCGGATGAGGTCGATCAGGCCCGCCATGGCTTTACCGCTGTACACCGGGTCGAGCAATATGCCCTCGGTGCGCGCCACGAGGGTGATGGCCTCGCGCATGCCGTCGGTCGGCAGCCCGTAGCCTGTGCCCACATAGTCGCAATTGGCTTGCACGGATTCGCGCGGCACCGCACTCGCAGGCAAGCCGAGCAACTCAGCGGTTTGCACCGCCAGTGCGTGTACGCGCTCCTCTTGCGCGGGCCTTGCAGCGCGCACGCCTATGCCCAGCACGGGGATGTGCGAGCGCGCACCCTGCAGCCCGGCCACCAAGCCGGCCTGCGTGCCCGCGCTGCCGGTGCCGTGTACCACGCAATCCACGTCGAGCGCCATATCGTTTGCCTGGTGCATGAGCTCCAGCGCACAGGTGACGTAACCTAAAGCGCCGAGCGCATTGGAGCCGCCGCCCGGAATCACGTAGGGCTTGCGCCCCTTCTTGCGCAGCGCATCGGCCAGTGTGGCCATGGCTGCATCCATCGCCGTGTCGGCGGGCACCTCACTTACGTGCGCGCCGAACATCTCGTCGAGCATCACATTGCCCGAGCGGCGGTAGTCGTCAAAGCGGTATCCGGTGCGGTCTTCCAGAATCAGGTGGCATTGCAGGCCGCAACGCGCAGCGGCCGCCGCCGTTTGCCGCGCGTGATTACTTTGCGTGGCGCCTTGCGTGATCACCGTGTCGGCGCCTTGCGCCAGCGCGTCGGCCATCAGGTATTCGAGCTTGCGGGTTTTGTTGCCACCGGTCGCAAGGCCGGTGCAGTCATCGCGCTTGATCCACAACTGCGGGCCGCCAAGCAGCGCAGTGAGATTTTTCATCGGCTCCAGCGGCGTGGGGCCGTGGCCCAGGCGGATGCGGGCAAAGCGTGAGAGTTTCATGACGCAGAGTATGAATATGAAGCGGAAACCTTAGATGCCTCAGTAAAGCGACGACAGGGTCATCGATGATAAATAAAAAACCGTGAAGTACTCCCGCAAGTCCTAGCGCCCACCGGCCACATCCAGCACCGTGCCGGTGATGTAGCTGGCCTCGCTGCTGGCCAGCCACAAGATGGCGCGGGCCACTTCGTCGGCGCGGCCGGCGCGCAGCATGGGCAGTTGAGCAGCCACGCGCGCAGGGCGGTCGGGTTCACCGGCATCGGCATGAATTTCGGTATCGATGATGCCGGGCCGCACGGCATTGACACGAATGCCTTGCGCGGCTACCTCCTTGGCCAGGCCCAGGGTGAAGGTATCGATCGCGCCCTTGCTGGCCGCGTAGTCCACGTACTGCGAAGGCGAGCCGATGCGTGACGCGGCTGACGACACGTTCACGATGACGCCACCCATGCCACCCTGCGCCGTGCTCATGCGCCGGACGGCCTCGCGCGCGCACAGCAGGCTGCCCAGCACATTGACGGCGAGCATGCGCTGGATGCGCGCGGCGCTCATGTCGCTGAGCTGCGATTTCACGTCGACGATGCCGGCATTGTTGACGAGCACGGTGATGCGGCCGAGCTTGGAGTCGATGCGCTCGAACAGGTGCACCACTTCGTCTTCCTGCGACACGTCGGCCTTGAATGCGAGCGCCTCGCCACCGTGGTTAGAGATGGCTTGTACGATGTTGTTGGCCGCATTGGCATTTTGAAAGTAGTTGACGGCCACCACATAGCCGCGCTCGGCGGCCAGCAGTGCGGTAGCTGCGCCAATGCCGCGCGCGCCGCCGGTGATGAGCATGATTTTACGCTCTAGCATGTATACTCAATACACTATATTGATGAATATAAACTATAGCAACCAGTAATGACTATATAGTGTAGTTAGTATCACACTTGAAAGATAAGCCTATTTGGCTGTCGGCATCACAAACTCAGCGCCCTTGGGCATGCTCTCGGGCCAGCGCTGCATCACGCTTTTTTGCCGCGTGTAAAAGCGCACGCCTTCCTCACCATAGGCGTGCATGTCGCCAAACAGGCTCTTCTTCCAGCCGCCGAAGCCGTGCCACGCCATGGGCACCGGGATGGGCACATTGATGCCCACCATGCCCACCTGCACGCGGCGTGAAAATTCACGCGCGGTGTTGCCATCGCGCGTAAAGCACGCAGTGCCATTGGCAAACTCGTGCGAATTCACCAGCTCAAGCGCTTCGGCAAAGTCTTTCACCCGCACGCACGCCAGCACCGGGCCAAAAATCTCCTCGCGGTATATACGCATGTCGGCCGTCACGTTGTCAAACAACGTGCCACCCATCCAGAAACCTCGTTCGTAACCAGAGCCAATGCGTTCACCCGTGAGCTTGCGGCCGTCCACCAACAAATCAGCGTTTTGCATCACGCCCGACTCGATGTAGCCCGAGATGCGCTCATACGCAGCGCGCGTGACGATGGGGCCCATCTCGGCATCGGCCTGCATGCCATCTTTCACTTTCAGCCTGCGCGTGCGCTCGGCGAGCAAGGGCATGATGGCGTCGCCCGCGCTGCCCACCAGCACCGCCACGCTGATGGCCATGCAGCGCTCGCCCGCGCTGCCGAAGGCGCTGCCGATGAGCGCGTCCACCGCCTGCTCGATGTCGGCATCGGGCATTACCACCATATGGTTTTTCGCACCGCCCAACGCCTGAACCCGCTTGCCGTAATGCGCGCCGCGCTCATAGATAGCGTTGGCAATCGGTGTGGAGCCCACGAACGACAGTGCACGCACGTCGGGGTGCTCGATCAACGCATCCACCGCTTCCTTGTCGCCATGCACCACATTGAACACACCGTCAGGCAGCCCGGCCTGCTTGAGCAGCTCGGCCGTCAACATCGCCGGTGACGGGTCAATCGGCGAGGGCTTGAGGATGAAGCTGTTGCCGCAAGCAATCGCCAGCGGGTACATCCACGCCGGCACCATGCACGGAAAGTTGAACGGCGTAATGCCTGCCACTACGCCCAGCGGCTGGCGCAACGTCCAGTTGTCGATGCCGCTGCTCACCTGCTCGGTATAGTCGCCCTTCAACAACTGCGCGATGCCGCAGGCAAACTCCACCACATCGATTGCACGTTGTACCTCGCCTTGCGCGTCGGAGAACACTTTGCCGTGCTCGGCGGTGATCATCGCGGCCAGGTCGTCTTTGCGGGCGTTGAGCAACTCCAGAAACTTGAACATCACCCGCGCGCGGCGGATGGGTGGCGTGTCGGCCCAGGCCGGGAAGGCCGCATTCGCTGCGCGCACCGCGGCGTCGACCTCGACCGCATTGGCCAGCGCGACCTTGCGCACCACCGCGCCCGTGGCCGGATTGAACACATCGCCATGCCGGCCGCTTGCGCCCAGCATCACACGGCCATTGACGTAATGGCCCACCTCGGCGATGGATACGAAAGATTCTGTCTTGCCCATGCGCGTGCTCCGTTGCTGTAGCAATTGTGCGCCGTTACAGGCCACAAAGACAGGCCACCGGCGGCAAATCTGCAGTGTCCAATCTAGGAAAACATGCGGTGCGCCTGCTCGACAATACTGGCCTTGAGCGCGGCCCAGCCTTCGTCGCTGCGCAGGTCTATGCCCCCGAAAGTGCGGATCTTGCGGGCGCGCACCAGCAGGTACTGCACGCCGGCAATCAGCAGCAGCGTGATGCCCGGCGCGCCGGGGGTACGGGCCATCGCTTCACCGCCCAGTACCTGGCTGGCTTCTTGGCCCCAGCGCTCACGCTCTTCCTCAAGAATGGCCGTCAGTTCGTTGCGCGCAATCATCTCTTGCGCCAGGATTTCCAGCGTCAGCGGTCGCGCACGCAATTCGTCGATGAAATGCTCAAAGAAGCGCGCATAGCGCTGGGCCGCGGGCAGTGACAGCACCGCTTGCGGGTTATCGCCCAGCAGGCTTTGCACACTGGGCCAGAACGCGCCGCTTTGGCCGTAGGCCTTGAGTAACTCCGGCAACCCGCCGAAGTAGCGGTAAATCAGTACTTTGTCCACACCCGCATGCTTGGCAATAGCGTTGATGCCGATGCCTGCAAAGCCCTCGCGCGACAGCACCTCCCCCACGGCGGCCACGATGCGCTGCTCGGTGGCCGCGCGGTCACGCGGCTTTGTGCTCTTTGCGGGCTGTACGGGGGTGTCGATCACGCTTGAATTATCGCTTTCACCCCGCGCCGCGGCGTTGGCCCGGCTGGCGTTTTGGGATATCCGATACGGCAGAACATCTGCAGCGTTTCCTGCTGCGGTGTTTTGTTCAGCAGCACTTGATGGATATGCTCGTAGTGCGGCTTCATCTCGGCAAACTCCTGCAATGCCTGCGATAGCGGATGCACACCCAGGCCCAGGGGCACGGCGGCCAGTTGCATGCGCACATAAGCCCGGCCAGACTGCACCTGCTGCGTGCGGCTGTTGCCTGTCGTGCTCATCCATACAAAGCCCGGCGCAGTCGCGGTGAATGTTTCGTAGCGGGCGACGGCTTGCTTGTGCCCGGTGCTGCCGGGCTTGGGGAATTCGTTTCGGTTGAACAGGCCCACGTTTGCTGCCAAACGTATGAACCAGGAATTCATACTGATGCCATCGCGATGCTGATTGATCTCACGCGGGCCTACGCGGATCAGCCGCACGCTTTCCATCATCGTACGCTCGGTTTCTAGCTCTACACGCGCCGCGTCCATCGCCAGTTTGCGCAGCATGGCCACCTGCTCGGTTTGTGTGGTGCCGCCAAAGCTCACCGGTTGGCCTGCGATGCTGGCGCGCAGCGCAGCCATTGCTTCGGCCGCTACTGGGCGTGTGAGATCAAAGGCTTCTTTGGGGGTGTGGCGCTTGAGAATGTGCGCAAACAATGCATCTTTAGCTGCCCCCGGCTTCAGGCTGATACGCGCAATCGGCTTAGTGGACAGGTCGGCGAGGCTGGCGCCCACCTCGCCTTGCGGAAAGAGAGTCATGTCGGCGGCGAAACCGCGCTCGGCTAGCGCAATAGCCAGTAGCTCCAAGAAGCAGCCATGGCCAATCAGGATTTGCCGGCCAAACGGGTCGGTCTCGGGCAGCAAGCGGTCTTTGTCGCAGTACAGCGTAATGACATTGGGCTCGCGCAAATCCACCAGCCACGGTTGGCGGTTGTGCGGGTTGGGCGCGAGGATGGCGTAGCCCAGCGCCCAGCGCCGCGGATCGGCCTCGTCTCCCGGGCCTTGCCAGCTTGCAATCGCCTCAGCAGGCATATCTTGCGCTAAAGAGTCAGTGCTTGCTGACATTGCGGTCGTTGCGAATACGACGCCACCACCAGTCAAACGGATGAATAATCGACGATCCATGAGAAGCTCCTTGATGATTGGGATTGCAGTGAGTCCCGTACATCACTTTTGTCACTGCATGGTGACTAATTTAGTCACTGATTGGTGACTTGTCAAGTGCTTGAGCCATGGGTGTTTGGCCGAACGGTTGGGGGCCGAACCCTGGTGCGGTTGGCGCAGGCATGCGACAGTCTTTGCCGTACAGACATCAAGGAGGCCGCATGCTGCGTCCCGGTATGACGATTGAACAGTTTCACGAGCGCCAGCGCAGCACACTACCCGAGCGGTATGGCTTTACCTTGACACAGCTCAGCGAAGGCCGGGCTGCGGCACAGTTTGAGGTGCAGCCGTGGATGTGGGCGCCCAACGGCTATTTGCATGCGGCCAGCCTGATTGTGCTGGCCGACACTTGCGCGGGTTATGGCTGCATCGCCCATTTGCCTGAGTCGGCCAAAGGCTTCACCACCCTCGAATTAAAGAGCAATTTCCTGGGTACTGCCAAGGAAGGTGTGATGACTTGCGTGGCCACCGCAGACCATCTGGGAAAGACCACACAGGTTTGGAGCGCCACAGTCATGGCGCCCACTGGCAAAACCTTGGCGTTGTTCCGCTGCACGCAGATGGTGCTGTACTAATGTGGGTATATAGACGCCACTGCTTTATTCATATCCAGTGATGATTTTATACTCTAAGTAGTAATAAGGAAGGCTTAAGCTAACGGTGGTCCTCAGCCGCTGTTGCCGCTGCTGTTGCATCAGACTGCTTGGCCTCGCGCTGCATCGCAATCCATGCGCCACCGCAACGCAGCACTTTGGCAAGCGCAACCGGGCTCGTCGCTGTGCAGCTCACCGGTCTGGACTTGGCACCTGGACGGCTTGCTGCAATGCCCGTAAAGATGCCACTGCTGAGAGGCTTGTTTGACAGCCTGCCCGGGCGCTTTTAGCATGCGTTGATCGCTTTAAACCGACAATCAAACCTAACATCCAGTCACTCGTTGACGCTGCTCAGTCGCGGGCTGGTCATTACGCTGCGAGCGTTGAGCCGAAGATTTTCATGTCCGTGTCCATCTCCACGATCGAGCGCACGCTCAATGAAGCTACTGCGGTGTTTTTCGCGTTGGGCGAGCCGGCGCGGCAGCAAATCATCTTGCTGCTGGCGCAAGGGCCGCAGCTCAATGTGGGACAGTTGGCGGAGCGTTTGCCGCTGTCGCGCCCGGCGATTTCGCATCACTTAAAGGTGCTCAAGAAAGCGCAGCTCGTCACGGTGCGCAAGCGCGGCACCGAAAACTTGTATGCGTTGGCGATGGACGACGCGCTCGCGCTCCTCAAGCGCTTCGTGCATGAGGTGGAGAACTGCGGGTAAAGTCGCACAAACCCACTAGGCGCATAACATCGCAGTGCCTGGTCACATTCCGTCACCGCATCACGGCGGTGGTGTTGTGTCCATGCGTACTTGCCGTGAGTTGGAGTGCGCGATACTGCCTTCGTGACTGCGTGGCGCTCATCGCGGGCTAAGATGAGTCCGCGTGGTGCGAAAACACTGCGCTCAGTGTCGGGCATGCATAGAAAAAACCCAGGGAGAGGCAGATCATGTTTCGCAGACTGTTTAGCTGGCTGGCTATCGCGGTGATCGTGATTGCGGCAGTGCTGTTCGTGCGTTACGGCGGTGGACAGCCGTATGCCGATCTCAATACACAGCCGCTGCTACCCGAGCAGGGGTTAGAGATCGCGGCGCAGTACAACGAGCCGATAGGTAACATTGCCGTGACGACTGACGGCCGGCTGTTCTTCACGGTGCACCCTGAAAGCCGTCCGGAGCGCGTGAAACTGCTGGAATGGAAAGACGGCAAGGCCGTGCCGTGGCCACGTGAGGATGCTCAGGGTTTGTTTGACACGCCGCTTGGCGTGGCCATCGACAATCAGCGCCGCCTGTGGGTGATCGACCACGGCATGCACGGCGTGCGCAAGCCACGGCTGTGGGCGTTTGATCTAGCCACGGGCAACAGCCTGGTGCGGTATGAATTCAATAGCGACGTGGCACCCATCGGCAGCTTCTTGCAAGACGTGCGCGTGGCGCCCGACGGTAACACGGTGTACATCGCTGACGTGAGCTTCTGGCGCAAGCGCCCCGGCATCGTGGTGTACGACGTGGCGAGTAATACCGCGCGCCGCGTGCTGACGGGCCATGAGAGTGTGATGCCGCAAGACTGGCTGATCGGCAACCCAATCAAGACCATGGACTTCTTCCGTCTGCCGTATGCCGACGAGTTGAGCCAGCTCATCGGCATACGGCTGCCGGGCCTGGTGGCGCTCAAGCCGGGGGTGGATGGGCTCACGGTCACCGCCGACGGCAAGTGGCTGTACTTTGCCGCAATGGCGCACGACACCTTGTACCGCATCGAGACGCAGCACCTCAAAAAGCCGGGCCTGAACGACGAGCAGCTTGCGCCGCTGGTGCAGGCTGTGGGCAAAAAACCGCTAAACGACGGGCTGTCCAGCGACATGCAGGGCAACGTGCTACTAACCGACGTGGAGCACAGTAGCATCGTGCGCTGGCGCGCCGACAGCAAACAGCTGCAGACGCTGTTGCGCTCGCCGCGAATCCGCTGGGCCGATGGCTTGAGCCACGGCCCCGACGGCTGGCTGTATCTGGCCGACAGCGCCATCCCCGAGCAGATGCTGCAAACCAAGGCGCACATCGCAAGCCGCGCGCCTTACATCGTCTGGCGCATCAAGACCGATGTGCCCGGTCAGCCTGGGCAGTGATGGTATCGCTTTATATGAGAAGTACTTACAGTTGTATATAACTAGTAACTCAATATTGAATGCCGGTAAAGGCTTTATAGTATAAGGAGTATAACGGTATTAATGCCTCGCCTGTTGCTCCATCACCCGCTGCAGGTTCGCCAGCGCCTGCGCGGTTTGCCGGCTCAGCATACGTCGCACCAGGGTTTTATCGAGCCAGCGCCACGGTGCCTTGAACGACCGATACCACAGCTTGCGCGTGAAGCGGCAGCCGCCTTGTGTGGGTGTGATTTCATAGGTCAACCGCGCAGCGCCGCGCGCGGTGCACGTGGTGATGGTCCAGCGCATGGGCGTGGCTTGCGGCGCGCATTCTTCTACCGTCCACACCGCGTCGAACTGGCGGCCCGCGGCGGTGATGGATTCCAGCACCGTGTCGCCCTTGACCAGCGGACGCTGGGGCACGTCGCGCACGCTGCGCGTGGCTGGGTGCCAGGTATGCCATAGCGAGGCGTTGGTGATGTAGTCGAACAAGGTTTGCGCACTGCACGCAAAGCTCGCCTCATGTTGTGTGTACCCGGGCCAGGCGGCGCTCTCGCTCAAGCTATGCGTCATGTTTTGTGCGGGGTTCATAAGTGCAGTATCGTGCAGTACAGTCGACTTATGCAATTCATAAGCAATTCACAGCAGGCAAATCACAATAATGATGTGATCGGCTCGACACTGTCGCGCCGCCAGTTGTTGCAAGTTGCATATGCATCGGCCTTGCTATCGTTCATGAGGCCTGTGCGTGCGCAAATTGCGCAACGCCTGCGCTTTACGCGGGAGCCGTTCATGCTGGGCATAGCCAGTGGCTGCCCGCGCCCCACCAGCGTGGTGCTGTGGACGCGGCTTGCGCCCGAGCCGGCCGCAGCCGACGGCCTGGGCGGCATGCCGCTGCAAGACGTGCCGGTGCGTTGGGAGATCGCCAAGGACGAAGCGTTTGCGCGCAAAGTCATGGACGGGCAGGTGATGGCTTTGGCCTCCAATGCGCATGCAGTGCATGTGCAAGTCAATGGACTCGAGACGGGTACGACTTACTACTACCGCTTCATCGCCGGCAATGCACAAAGCCCTACGGGCCGCACCCGCACTGCGCCCGCGGCCAGCTCCCAACCAGCTGCCTTGCAACTGGCGCTGGCCTCGTGTCAGCACTACGAAGGCGGGTTCTACCCTGCCTGGCGTGAGGTGGCCAGGCGCGATCTGGACTTCGTGCTGTTCGTCGGTGACTACATCTATGAGAACAACTATGGCCGGCAGGTGCGCGTGCGCGATCACGACAGCAACGAAGAAGTAAAAACCCTGGCGCAGTACCGCAACCGCTATGCGCACTACCGGCTCGACGATGACTTGAAAGCGGCGCATGCGGCCCACCCGTGGATCGTCACCTGGGACGACCATGAAGTGCAAAACGACTACGCCAACGACCGCGCGCAAGACCTCACCCCGCCGCAGGAGTTTTTGCAGCGGCGCGCGGCTGCGTACAAGGCCTACTTCGAACACATGCCACTTGCCGGGGCGGCTGCGCCGAATGAAAGCGCCATGCGACTGTACGACCAATACGTGTTTGGCGACCTGCTGGAACTGTGGACACTCGACGGCCGCCAGTACCGTAGCCCGCAGGCTTGCCCGAGGCCCGACCGCGCCGGCGGCAGCATCATCACCGCCTGCAGCGAGCGTGAGCAACCCGAACGCACGCTGCTCGGCACAGCACAAGAGCGATGGTTGATGAACGGGCTCAGGGCTTCGCAGCGCGGATGGAAGGTGCTGGCGCAGCAAACCCTGATGGCCTCGACCTCGGCCATCACGCCCCTGGGGCGCGCCTACTGGAGCGACGGCTGGGACGGCTA
Organism: uncultured Burkholderiaceae bacterium; assembly: GCA_964432095.1. GTDB lineage: Bacteria > Pseudomonadota > Gammaproteobacteria > Burkholderiales > Burkholderiaceae_C > CAYSMM01. Next base: position 11,059 of record CAYSMM010000010.1, read on the forward strand.
CCCCGCAGCGCGCGAGCGACTGCTCAGCCACATTGCAGACCACAAGATTGCCGATGTCGTCTCGCTCGGCGGCGACGTGCACATGCATGTAGCCGCAGATCTCAAGCTCGATTTCACGAGTGACAGCAGCCCGGTCGTGGCCAGCGAGTTCGTGTGCACCAGCATCAGCAGCCGTGGGCGCGACATGACGCTGTGGCAGCCGGTGCTGCAAAGCAATCCGCACCTCAAGCATCTGCGCAGCGACGAGCGCGGCTACGCGCTGCTGGAGTTCACGCCCAAGGGCAGCCTGTGCACGTTTCGCAGTACGCCGCATCCAGCGCGCACCGACGCGCAGCTTTCAACCCAGGCCGTGTACGCCGTGGAGCGCGGCAAACCCGGCGTGCAGCAACTGGGTTGATGCATGGCACCGAGTTACAAATGCGTGAGCCGAGCGCAACGCTTTAGTCATCACTAACCCCTAGTCGGTGCCGGATTCGCTGCACTTCGCGGATGTTTGGCCTATTCTTGTAACCAAATACATCACGGGGCGGATGTGCACCTCTGATGTTGCGAGCTAAAGATGGAAAGGGTTCGCTATGCCGAGGAAGTATTCGTGCGCAAGGCTTGCGGTGCTAGCAGTTACCGCGTGGCTATCGTTACCCCTAAGCGCGCAGCAGTCTGCTGCTTCGCAGCCCGCGCCGGGCGGCAGTACCGTGAAGGTGGGCGTGGTGTTTCCGCTATCGGGCGGATCGGCTGACTTCGGCCAGGCCGCGCTCAATGGGATTCAACTCGCGGTGGACGAGGTCAATGCCGTCGGCGGTTACCTCGGCCGCAAGATCGAGCTGGTGGTCAAGGACGACAAGGGCGATCCCGAGACCGGTCTGAAGGTTTCACAGGAGCTGGCCGACCTCAAGGTGGCGGCCACCATCGGGTTTTGCAACACCGGCGTGGCGATCAAGGCGATCCCCGTATTCCAGAAGGCACAGATCCCACTATTAGTGTCGTGCGCGGCCGGCAGCCCGGTGACCAAACAAGTGCCCGCCAAAGACAGCTACGTGTTTCGTGTGTCGCCGAGCGAGGCGATCAAGGCGCCGTTCGTGACCGACGACATCTTGCGGCGCGGCTGGTCCAAGGTGGCGATTTTTCATGACGCGACGCCCTATGGCACCGCCGGCCGCGACGATGTGCTCGCGGCGCTGGCCAAGCAAAACCTCAAGCCCGTGCATGTGACCCAGTTTGCGCTGGGCACCAAAGACCTGAGCGTTGAAATGAAAAAGGCGCGTGAAGCCGGCGCCAACGTGATCTTTGCCTACACCGTGGGCCCGGAGAACGCGGTGATTGCGCAAAGCCGCGAGGCCATAGGCTGGAAGGTGCCGCTGGTGGGCCCATGGACGCTGTCGTTTCCCAATTTCATCAAGTCTGCCGGCAAGGCCGCTGAAGGCACGCTGATGAGCCAGACTTTCATTGCCGAGCCGAGCAATGAGCGCCGGGCGGCGTTTCTGTCGGCCTACGCCAAGAAGTACAACACCTCCTACATCCCGGTGCCGATGGCCGCCGCGCAGTCGTATGACGCGACGTATCTGCTGCTGTACTCCATGTTTGCCCAGCGTGACGGTAACTTTACCGGTGCCACGCTCAAGGCATCGCTGGAGGATTTGCGGCGCCCGTACTACGGCGTCGTGACCACCTACGACAAACCGTTCAGCGTCGACGACAAAGACGCCATCACCCGTAACATGCTGGTGATGGGTGTGGTGAAGAATGGCGTGGTGACCTTTGCCTACGCCGAGGACGCGAAGAAAAATGTCATCGTGCAACGCAAGCAGTGATGTTCAGCATGCAGGTGCGCGCTGCATAAAGTGCCCTCAAAAAGTGATACTCTATTATGTAATAAGCCTTTACTGGTAATAAATAGAGCAGTGATGCCACTATAGAGGCATAAGTATATATGCTGGGTGATGTTGTGGTGTGCTGTGCTACTAACGCACAATCATCACCGGCACCTTGGTCTGCGCCAGCACCTGCGTGGCCACCGAGCACATCACCAAATTCATGAGCGCGCCGTGACCGTGTGAGCCCATGATCAGCAAGTCGATTTTCTGCGCCTGCGACTCCTTGGCGATCAGCTCGCCTGCGTGGCCCACCTTGTAGCTGCTGCGTGCGTTCACGCCGTGGCGCTCCAGAAACTTGCTTACGGGCGCCAGCACCTTCTCGGCTTCGTCGTGGTAATAACCTTCGGCAATCTCTTTGCCCACAGCCGCGCGGGCGCGTGGCGGCAGCGCCGGCACAGCGGTGAATACGGTATAGTCATTTCGCCCTTCGTCCAGCCATCCCTCGTGCGCGGCCAGATACGCGAGCATTTTCTTGGTGAACTTGCTGCCGTCAACGGCCAGAAGAATTTTCATCGAGCACTCCTTGTCGCTGTTTGAAAAAACAACGTGCAGCAGACTTTAGCGCGCATGCCGGGCGCCATGTTTGATGCAGCGCAAGCTCCAAGTGTGGCAACGTCCACTCATGCAGCATTGTGCTGCCCGGCGGCTCGGTGGAATACCTTCAGTCGCACCCGCTCACCGAGCACCGCATCCGCCTGTTTGAGGGCGGCACAGCGCCCTGACACAGCCCCCTGAGTCGGCGGGTGCTTGCAGTACGGCATCAACTCAGCTTGAGCATCACCTCCGGCCCCAGCGAGGCATTTGCCATGAGCTGCGAGCAGCGGTCTGCGGCAAAGTCGGCCGGCACATACTCGTTACAGCGCTTGGCGCCGTCCCCGCTCGGCACCAGCCCCAGCACTTGATAGCAACGCGCCACCAGCTCAGCGCAGAACAGCGATGAGAAGTCCTCGGTGTTGCGGCCCAGCGGACCGTCGTACATGGCTTTCACCAGTTCCAGCTTGCTTTGCTCCCAGCGGCGGCCCTTGAGTTCAGTGCGCAAGTTGAGCAGTGATTTGTGGTGATCCTCGGCAAGGTCAAACCCGTTGAGCTTGCGATAGGCCACCGCGCCCTGGTACTGCTCCAGCCGCTGTGACAGCGGCACGAGTTGCACGCCGTCGCGGAACACGCCGGTGTCCAGATCGCGTAAGTCGTACAGCGCAGTGGCCTCGTACAAGCAGACGAAATCGTATTGCGGCAGGTTCATGACCATGCCCACGTGTGACCAGGGGCTGGCGCTGAACAATTGCACTGCGCGGCTGAATGCCGATTTGCCTGAGAAAAACACCAGGTCGCCGGTTTTCAGATCAGCGCGCACCTCGTAATAGTGACGCTGCGTGTTTGCCTCGTCAGTGACCGCCATGACTGCCTCCCCGCTGCGTCATATGCGGCGCAGCCTGTGTTGATGAGGCGATCTTACGAATACGAGGCCAAGCGCGCCATACCCCGACTGCGGGATGTGTTGAACGATCGTGGTACGAGCAGTTGCATGAGCTTTTATACTCTATGCACTAACATGCTATTACTTCAATATCTATATCCAACAATGGCATTATAGGCAGTGTAGTATTAGGGCTTGTAGGCGGTAATTGCCTTCTCGAGATCCTTGAACTCTTCGCAGCCCTTGCCGCAAATGCGCTCGAGGCGGGCGAGATGCTCCTTGGCCTTTTCCGGCTGTTTGGCCTTGAGGTAGGCGATGCCCACATACTCGTGCGCGCCGCGATGGTTGGGGTCCAGGCGCAGCGCCTCGGCATAGTGTTTGAACGCCACGTCCATGTTACCCAGCCAGCGCTGGGTGTAGGCATACATGTTGTGGGCGTCGGCGCTCTTGGGGTTGGCCTTGACGGCGCGTTCAAAAGCAGCGCTGGCAGCTTTCCAGTCTTTCCTGGCAACGGCGGCCTTGCCTTCCTGGTAATCGTCTTGCTGCGCGTTGGCCACCGGCGTGGTTTCTGTGTCGGCGGCGTGTGCAATCGGCGCGAGCGTAGCAACGGCCCATGCGGCAGCCAGTGTGATCGCGGCGATTGTGGTGGAGGACAAGCGTGTCATGTCGGGATCCTTTCGGTTTGGGGTTGCGAATGCAAACACATACGCCGCTGTTTCGCCACTGGAGGCAGTGGGGTAGTGGGGCAGTGGGGGCAGACTATTTCGGCAAGGCGATTTTGCCGATGCGGTCGTTGTCCAACGATCCCATATACAAATGTCCGGCGTGTGGCAGCGCGCTGGTGATCATGCGCAAATGCGTGCCGTCTTTGTCGAACAGCGCATGCTTCAGTGTGCCCTTGGGTTCGTCGTATGCGGCCACAAAGCCCATGGGCGTGGCCTTGGGCAGTAGAGCGCGTGGCAGCTTGCTGATCAGCGTGCGCACCGCGGGCTGCACCGACATCTTGTCGATCTCGGGTTTGCGCGGCGACGGATACGCCACCCACAGCGTGCCCGCGCCGTCGGTGTTGATGTTGTCGGGGTAGCCGGGCAGGTTGTCCAGCCATACTTCATGTTTGCCGGCCTTGGGGCCACGCAGCCACAACCGGGTGATGCGAAAGCGGTAGGTCTCGGACACGTACACCGAGTCCTGGCTTTTGGACACGGCCACGCCGTTGGCGAAGTACAAATCCTTGAGCAGCGTGCGCGCCTCGTTACTGGCTGGGTCAAATACCATCAGCCGCCCGTGCGGGCGGCCCTCCAGCGCGTCGAGCACGTGGTCGGGCTGGGTGAATTTGCTGCTGGCGTCGGTGAAGTAGATCTTGCCGTCAGCAGCAATGTCCAGATCATCGGTGAAGTTGAGCTTTGCGCCGTCCACCTCGGTCAGCACGGTTTGCAGGGGCAGCGGTTTGCCCTCGGCATCAAAAGCCAGCTTGAGCAGCCCCTTCCACGCATCGCAAATCCACAAGCTGCCTTGCGCGTCGAACTTCAAGCCCAGCGGATGGCCGCCGGTGCGGCCAAGTTCGGTGAGAGCACCCTCAGCCTCCAGCCGCAGGATGCGCCCGTCGCTGACTCCGGTGACGATACGGCCCTGGCTGTCCAGGGCGATATCTTCCGGCCCCGTGATCTGCCCCTGAGCCAGCAGCGTGGCGGACTTGAGCTGCTCGCCCGGCGCAAGCGGCCCTTTCATCGCCGGCGCAACCGGTGCGTTCCAGGCCGCTGCGTCAATCGGTGCGGGTGCAAATGCAAAGTAGGCCACCAACACCAACACCAGCGCGGCCAGCCCCAACATCAACTTCTTCACTGGGTCTCCTCGACATTCTCATAGTGCCCACGCCTAGACGCGGTGAGATCTCACTTTAGCTCAACCCAGTGCACTACAAGCCTATGGCCAACACCCTTGACGGCCCGGCCCTTGCAACCTGCAGTTCGTCGCAAAACGGCTGCCTACACACGGGCACATGCCGACAATGGATTGACTCGCTCAAACTTTCATCAGACGCGCCAAGGAGAGGCTCCATGAAAAGCGTTTTGCGTGCGACAGGCATTGTGTTTCTGGCGGTGCTGTTTGGCGTCGGGCTGCTGCTTGCTGCGCCGTTCCTGTTTCTTGGTGTCATCATCTGGTGGCTGGCACGGCGCGCCAACCGCGCGGCAACACCCTCTAACCCGACCGCTGTCGCCTAGTGCGCAAAATAGGAAGTGCCAGGCACGCGCGCCGGTCAAGCGGCGCAGGCTGGCACTACAGGATTACCGTAATGAGTAACGTGCATTTACTGGTTTGATAGTGCAGGTTAAAGCGTTGCACTTATGGGAGTATCATCGCCTACTAAGCCGCCAGCTTATTGGCGATCTTGGCCTTGGTGTCGATCAAGGCTTGCGGAAGGTGATGCTTGAGTTGCTCGAACAGCTCGCCATGCAGCTCCAGCTCTTTGTGCCAGGCAGCAGTATCGATATAGGTGACGTTGGCAAACTGCTCTTTGCTGAAGTCCAGGCCCGACCAGTTCAGGTCTTCATAGCGCGGTGAAATGCCGAACACATGCTCGGTGCCCTGACCTTGGCCCTCGATGCGGTCGATCATCCACTTGAGCACACGCATGTTCTCGCCATAGCCAGGCCAGATGAACTTGCCGTCGTTGCCCTTGCGGAACCAGTTGACGCAGAAGATGCGCGGCAGCGTGTGGCGCGTTACCTCGAGCTTGTGCTCGATATCCAGCCAGTGCTGGAAATAGTCGCTCATGTTGTAGCCGCAAAAGGGCAGCATGGCAAACGGGTCGCGCCGCACGATGCCGGTGGCACCGGCCTGCGCCGCGGTGGTTTCGCTGCCCATGGTGGCGGCCATGTACACGCCTTCCATCCAGGTGCGCGCCTCGGTGACCAGCGGCACGGTGGTGCTGCGGCGGCCGCCGAAGATGAAGGCATCGATGGCCACGCCTTGCGGGTTGTCCCACTCGGCGTCGAGCGCGGGGTTGTTGGTGGCCGCGACCGTGAAGCGCGCGTTGGGGTGCGCGGCCTTGCGCCCGGCCTTGCCGTCTTCGGGCGTCCAGGGCTTGCCTTGCCAGTCGGTGGCGCGCGCGGGTGCGTCGCCCATGCCCTCCCACCACACGTCACCGTCTTCGGTCAGTGCCACGTTGGTGAAGATCACGTCACGGTTGAGCGAGGCCATGCAGTTGGGGTTGGTGAGCGTGTTGGTGCCGGGTGCCACGCCGAAATAACCGGCCTCGGGGTTGATGGCATACAGGCGCCCATCGGCGCCGGGTTTGATCCACGCGATGTCGTCGCCTATGGTGGTGACTTTCCAGCCCTCAAAGCCCTGGGGCGGAATCAGCATTGCGAAATTGGTCTTGCCGCAGGCCGATGGGAAGGCCGCTGCGACGTGATACTTCTTGCCCGCGGGCGAGGTGACGCCCAGCACCAGCATGTGCTCGGCCAGCCAACCCTGATCACGCCCCATGGTGCTGGCAATGCGCAGTGCAAAACATTTCTTGCCCAGCAGTGCGTTGCCGCCGTAGCCCGAGCCGTAGCTCCAGATCTCGCGCGTTTCAGGGTAGTGAACGATGTACTTGGTCGGGTTGCACGGCCAGCTCACGTCGGCCTGGCCCGGCGCAAGCGGCGCCCCCACGCTGTGCACGCAGGGCACGAAGTCGCCGTCGGTGCCCAGCACGTCGAGGGCGCCTTTGCCCATGCGCGTCATGATGCGCATGTTCACCGCGACATAGGGGCTGTCGGACAGCTCCACGCCGATGTGGCTGATGTGCGACCCGAGCGGCCCCATCGAAAACGGCACTACGTACATTGTGCG
>CAYSMM010000011.1:0-11409 GCA_964432095.1 uncultured Burkholderiaceae bacterium
ATGAGGTGGCTGCGCAGCGCGCAGCCGAAGCGAAGGCTAAACAGCAGGCTGCGGGGCAGAAGAAATGAGTAAATTCTTCACAAGCACATTCGCGGTGACGGCAGCACTTGCAATCAGTGCGTGTAGCGGCTCAGAGCAGCAGCAAATCGAGCAGTGGATGTCAGACGTACGCAAAGAGGTGAAGCCGTCTGTTCAAAAACTGCCGGAGCCTAAGCGTTTTGAGCCGGTGCCATATACGCAAGCCAACGCGATCGATCCGTTTGCCCAGCAAAAGCTCGCCGCCGCATTAAGGCGCGACCAAGCTCAGTCGAACAAGCTGTTGCAAGCAGAGATCAATCGCCGCAAGGAGCCGCTGGAGGCTTACCCGCTAGATGCCATCGTAATGGTAGGCAGTTTGCAGCGTGGCGGCGCACAAACAGCACTTTTGAAGGCCGATAACCTTTTATATCAGGCAAGGCTGGGCAACTACGTCGGGCAAAACTTTGGACGTATTACCAAAATTACTGAGACCGAAGTCGTCCTGCGTGAAATTGCGCAAGACGCCGCTGGTGAATGGGTAGAAAGAAACTCGACACTGCAGTTGCAGGAGAAAGCGAAATGAACGGGTCCCTTAAAATGATTACACGTTGGTTGGGCGTTAGTGCGCTCGCACTTTTGGCGCACCTTGCTCAGCCGGCTTGGGCCCAGAACTCGATTGAAGCGGTTTCTGCCACCTCTCAGGGTGGGCAGGTCGTTGTCAAGATCGATTTGGCTGCCCCAATTTCGGCACCACCAGCCAGCTTTGCGGTACAGCAGCCCGCAAGAATTGCATTGGACTTTCAAGGCGTATCGAGCAAGGTAGCCCGTGGTGCAATTGAACTCGGCCAAGGCGTCGTGCGTTCGGCAAATGTGGCGCAAGCCGGAGATCGCACCCGTGTGGTGCTGAATCTCACCCAAGCAACCTCATATAAGACGCAGGTCCAGGGTAAGTCGCTACTCGTGTTGGTCGACGCTGCAGCGACGTCTGCAGTTGCAGCGCAGGCAAATCAGAATGTACGTTTTGCAGAGGGTAGCGGTCAGACTCAAGCCCCTCTGAAGGACGTTGACTTCCGTCGTGGTACCGACGGTGCTGGGCGCGTCATCGTGGAGCTGCCGAGCAACCAAGTAGGCGTTGACATTCGTCAGCAAGGCCAGCAGCTTATCGTGGAGTTTCTGAAAACCTCGCTGCCGGAAGGGCTGCGCAGACGGCTTGATGTGACCGACTTTGGTACACCGGTCAAGACGGTGACGACGTTCCAAAACGGTGAGCGTGTGCGCATGGTCGTTGAGCCCTCGGGCCCGTTCGAACACAGTGCTTACCAGAGCGACAGCCAATTTGTGCTTGAGGTGCGGCCGATAAAGGTCGATCCAACTAAATTGGTGCAAGGACCTAACTATCGTGGCGAGAAGCTGTCGCTGAACTTCCAGAATATCGACGTACGGTCGCTGTTGCAGGTGATCGCCGACTTCACTAACTTCAACGTGATTACCAGTGACACTGTAGCTGGCAACGTGACACTTCGGCTGAAGGATGTGCCCTGGGATCAGGCCCTCGATATCATTCTTCAGGCCAAGGGCCTGGGTTACAAGAAGCAGGGCAATGTGCTTTGGATCGCACCGAAAGACGAGCTTGCGACAAAAGAAAAACTGGAGCTCGAAGCCAAGGCACAGATTGCTGACCTCGAGCCTTTACGTACCCAAGGGTTCCAGTTGAACTACACAAAGGCAGAGGATGTGTCCAAGGGTTTGACAGGGCAGTCACAAGGCAGTGGTGGCGGTTCTCAGACTCGAATTCTTACGAAGCGCGGAAGCGTCATATTCGAAACCCGTACGAATCAGATTTTCGTCACGGACATCCCGTCTAAGCTTGAAGAGATCGGGCAATTGCTGGCGAAGATCGATATACCTTCCCGGCAAGTGTTGATTGAGGCGCGCATTGTTGAGGCAGACGATAAGTTTAGCCGCAATCTCGGCGCTCGCCTGGGTGGTGGACAGATTCCCAGAACGGGCCAGTTGCCTGGATGGCGGGTTGGTGGCGACAGTCGTGCTGCAATCTCTGGCTCTTATATTGGAACCGGTGAGCAAACACTCCAAGCCGAAGTGACCGACGGAAGCTATGTTCCGAATACTTACTTCCTCAATATGCCTGCTGGAGGTATTGGTGGTATCAATCCTGGAAGCATCGCCATTAATTTGTTCAGCGCAGCGAAGGCTAAGTTCTTGAACCTTGAGCTGTCTGCGCTTGAGGCTGATGGCAAGGGCAAGATCATTTCCAGCCCACGTGTGATTACGGCTGATCAGCAAAAGGCGCTGATCGAGCAAGGTACGGAATTGCCCTATCAGGTTGCTACGTCAAGCGGCGCAACTTCCATTGTGTTCCGCAAGGCAAACCTGAAGCTGGAGGTGATTCCACAGATCACGCCGGAAGGCAACATTATTCTTGACGTGGATGTGAACAAAGACAGCGTCGGCCAGGAAACACGCGCTGGCTTTGCAATTGACACGAAGCACGTGAAGACGCAGGTGCTGATTGAGAACGGTGGCACGGTGGTGATTGGTGGCATCTTCCAACAAACAGAGCGCACCACCGAGACCAAGGTGCCTCTCCTGGGTGACATTCCCGTGGTTGGCTACTTGTTCAAGAACAACCAACGCGTGGCAGACAAAACAGAACTGCTGATCTTCCTGACGCCACGGATTGTCTCGGAGCGGAGCTTGGCTTCGTCCCGGTGATTCATCTGTTGAGGTGAAAGGGGCCGCAATGCGGCCCCTTTTTGTTGGCTAACACTGGTGAGCAGCTACCGAGCACATAGGTGCGTGTTCGGTCGCTCATAAAATGCAGGGATGAACTACATATTGCCAGTAGTTGCTGGTGCTAACTCTTATGTGGTGCGCTTAGGTGACAGCATCGTTTCTAGTGATGAGTCAGTACGAGTCGCGCGTGCAAATTGCTCGTCTGCCGTTATTGTGACGAATGATACCGTGGGGCCATTGTATGCCGCCAGGCTTGAAGCTTCGCTCATCGCCGCAGGCGTGACACGGGTGCTTGTCTGTGTGTTACCCGATGGTGAAGCCCACAAAACGCACGCTACGCTCGATCAAATCTATGGCTTCTTGTTGCAGCATCACTGCGACCGGGAGTGCATTCTGTTTGCGCTGGGCGGCGGTGTAATAGGTGACATCACCGGCTTCGCGGCGGCGACGTACATGCGCGGCATTCGTTACGTTCAAGTGCCCACCACATTGCTGGCGATGGTGGATTCATCCGTTGGAGGTAAAACCGCAGTCAACCACCCGTTTGGCAAAAACATGATCGGGGCTTTCCATCAGCCGTTGGAGGTATGGGCCGATGTCTCGACACTGGCAACACTGCCAGGCCGCGAGTTAACTGCCGGCATTGCGGAGATCATCAAGCATGCCTGCATTCGCGACGCGCACTACTTTGCCTGGCTGGAGGATCACATCCATGAGATGCTAGACCGCGATCCGCAAATCATGATCGGGGCCATTAAACGTAGCATTGAAATCAAGGCCGAAGTCGTGGCGCAAGACGAGCTTGAGCAAGGGCTCAGGGCCATTCTCAACTTCGGGCATACCTTCGGTCACGCAATAGAGGCGGGCCTGGGCTTCGGTAAGTGGCTACATGGTGAGGGGGTCGCAGCAGGGATGGTCGCAGCCGCGACACTGAGTCAGCAGCTCGGGCTGCTTAGCGCGGAGCAGAGTCGGGCCATCGAAAACCTGGTTTCAAAAGCAGGGTTACCCACTCGTATGCCGCTACTGGCAAATACCCGCGATGAAAGCGTAAATCGCTATCTCGATCTCATGCAGCACGACAAAAAGGCTTCTGGTGGCAGAGTTCGCTATGTCGTGCTAGACGGATTGGGATCGGCGCGCATAAGCAAGGTGGATGATTTGCAAGTGAGTCAGGTTATCGCTGCCATGCTCGCACCTCTTGCAACAGAGAACGTCGACTAAATACTAACTGCAGTATAAATTAGTATCTGATTTAATAAATGGTAATAAGTGTTATATACTGTTTGCAGTATAGAAACTTATTGTAGATGATTCTTTTGTGGATATTCCAGCTTGAGCTACCCTCACAGCGCGGGATCATTAATCAAGCCATTAATTGGGGTCTGACCCCAATTAATGGCTTGCGTCTATACTTTGACATGGCACGACAAGCGCGATTTATCCTTCCCGATCAGCCATGCCACATTGTTCAACGGGGCAATGACCGGCAGCCAATTTTTTACGGCGGTGCTGATCGGCAACACTATCTAGGCCTGCTGCACCTGCTGGCGCAGGACAAGCACGTTGCGATTCATGCCTATGTGCTAATGACCAATCATGTGCACCTGCTGCTGACACCGCCCGAAGCCGCCAACCTTAGCACAATGATGAAAGCCCTGGCCGGACGTTATGCGGGCTGGTTCAATGCCAAGTACGGACGCAGCGGCACACTGTGGGAGGGGCGCTTCCGCTCATCGCTCGTGCAAGCGGATGCGCATTTCCTAGCCTGCATGCGGTATATCGAACTCAATCCCGTCCGCGCCGGTATTGCAGTCACTCCAGAAGCATATCCATGGTCTAGCTACCGGCATCATGCGGGTATTGAGCATTCAACGATTGTGAGCGATCACTCCCTTTTCTGGTTTTTGGGTAATACACCCTTTGACCGAGAGGCAGCATACCGTGAGTTTGTTTCGCAAGGCATGTCAGTCGTTGAGCATGAAGAAATCACTAGAGCTTGGAAGTCGTCGCATCCTTACGGCTCAGCGGACTACAAACAAACACTGGCAGAGACGACAGGCCGCCGGACGACTGCAAAGAAAGCAGGCCGGCCCAGTCATTCATCGCCTGTCCCTAATTAAACGTCTTTATCCAAGCAAGGCTAATAAATTGGTGTCTGACCCCAATTTATTAGCCTTGCTGTCTCTGCTGCATCGCACTATGCTCTAAGGGCCGGTAGTAAGCCGGATGAAGATAAATAAGTAAGCCCCCGGAGCAGAACATGCGCAGTGCCACCTCCCAAACTTCCTCACTACAACTCCCGGAGCGAGCTGCCGCCCATACCCACGGTCTGTATCGGCCAGATCAGGAGCGCGATGCTTGCGGAGTGGGTTTTGTCGCACACATCAAAGGTAACAAGTCGCACAGCATCATCAGCCAGGGCTTGAAGATTCTTGAGAACCTGGATCACCGCGGCGCGGTGGGCGCAGACGAGCTTTGTGGCGACGGGGCAGGCTGCCTGATACAAATCCCTGACGCGCTGTACCGCGCAGAATTGTCCAGGCTAGGCATCAAGTTGCCACCAAGCGGCGAGTACGGTGTAGGCATGATCTTCCTGCCGCGCGAGCATGCGTCGCGCCTGGCGTGCGAGCAGGAGATCGAGCGAGTAGTGCGCGACGAAGGCCAAATCGTGCTGGGTTGGCGTGACGTTCCTGTGAATCGAGATATGCCGATGAGCCCATTAGTACGTGCCAAAGAGCCGGTGATCCGTCAGATCTTCATCGGCCGAGGGCCCGACGTGATGGTGCAAGACGCGCTTGAGCGCAAGCTCTATGTCATTCGAAAAACTGCCAGCCATGCGATTCAAAACCTGAACCTGCGTCACGGTAAAGAATACTTCGTGCCGTCGATGAGCACGCGCACAGTGGTCTACAAGGGGTTGCTACTCGCTAACCAGGTGGGCGAGTACTTCCTCGACTTGAAGGACGAACGCGCAGTCTCAGCACTTGCATTGGTGCATCAACGCTTCTCCACCAACACTTTTCCGGAGTGGCCGCTGGCGCATCCGTACCGTATGGTCGCGCACAACGGCGAGATCAACACCGTCAAAGGCAACTACAACTGGATGCGCGCGCGCGAAGGTGCGATGAAGTCGCCGGTGCTGGGCGATGACCTGCAAAAGCTCTGGCCCCTGATCTACCCTGGCCAGTCTGATACCGCGTGTTTCGATAACTGTCTTGAGTTGCTCACCATGAGCGGTTATCCGCTTGCTCAAGCCGTGATGATGATGATTCCCGAGGCTTGGGAGCAGCACGCACTGATGGACGAGCGCCGCCGTGCGTTTTATGAATACCACGCAGCGATGATGGAACCTTGGGACGGCCCGGCTGCCATAGCGTTTACCGACGGCCGGCAGATCGGCGCCACCCTAGACCGCAACGGCCTGCGCCCGGCGCGCTACATCGTTACCGACGACGACATAGTGGTGATGGCGTCCGAGGTGGGGGTGCTGCCTTTCCCCGAAGCCAAAATAGTTAAGAAATGGCGCTTACAGCCCGGAAAGATGTTTCTCATCGACATGGAGCAAGGCCGCATCATCGATGATAAGGAACTGAAAGATCAGCTTGCTGCCAGCCGCCCCTACAAGCAGTGGATTGAGAATTTGCGCATCAAGCTCGACGACGTGGAAAGCACCGGTCAGCCCGAACTGGCCACAGAGTCGCTGCTCGACCGTCAGCAAGCTTTTGGCTACACGCAGGAAGACCTCAAGTTTTTGATGAGCCCAATGGCGCAAGCTGGCGAAGAGGCGGTAGGCTCCATGGGAAACGACAGTCCGCTCGCAGTGCTGTCCAATAAGAACAAGACGCTGTATCACTACTTCAAGCAGTTGTTCGCGCAGGTCACAAACCCGCCCATCGATCCGATACGCGAGCAACTCGTGATGTCACTCGTGTCCTTCGTCGGCCCGCGGCCCAACCTGCTGGACATCAATTCCGTAAACCCGCCGATGCGGCTGGAGGTGAGTCAGCCCGTGCTCGACTTTGCCGACATGGACAAGCTGCGCCATATCGAGAAGTACACGCACGGCAAGTTTCGCAGCTACGAGATCGACATTTGCTATCCCGTGGCGTGGGGGCAAGAGGGCATCGAGGCGCGGCTGGCCTCGATCTGCGCCGAGGCGGTGGACGCAACGCGCAGCGGCCACAACATTCTGATCGTCAGTGACCGCAAAGTCGGCCGCGACAACGTGGCTATTCCGGCGCTGCTGGCCATGAGCGCGGTGCATCAACACCTGATTGCTAAGGGTTTGCGCACACAAACCGGCCTGGTGGTGGAGACGGGTTCTGCGCGCGAGGTGCATCACTTCGCGGTACTCGCCGGATATGGCGCAGAGGCCATTCACCCTTACCTCGCGTTGGAAACTCTGCTCGACTTGCATAAAGGACTAAGCGCAGACTTGAGCGGCGAGAAAGCCATCTACAACTATGTGAAAGCCGTCGGTAAGGGGCTTAACAAAGTGATGTCCAAGATGGGCATCTCCACCTACATGAGCTATTGCGGCGCGCAGATTTTTGAAGCAGTCGGCTTGTCCAAGGCTTTCGTAGACAAATACTTCAACGGTACGGCTACGCAGATCGAAGGCATCGGTGTGTTTGAAGTAGCCGAGGAATCGTTGCGCCTGCATCGAGCTGCGTTCGGCAACGACCCGGTGCTCGGCCGCTCGTTGGACGCAGGCGGCGAGTACGCATGGCGCACACGTGGTGAAGACCACATGTGGACTCCAGACACTATAGCCAAGTTACAGCACAGCACAAGATCAGGAAACTGGTCAACCTATAAGGAGTATGCGCAGCTTGTGAACGATCAGAGCAAGCGTCACATGACGCTTCGCGGCCTGTTCGAGTTCAAAGTGGACCCCTCCAAAGCGATAGCGGTGGATGAGGTCGAGGCTGCCAAGGAGATCGTCAAACGATTTGCAACTGGTGCGATGTCGCTGGGTTCCATCTCCACCGAAGCGCACACCACGCTTGCGATTGCGATGAACAGAATTGGCGGTAAGAGCAACACCGGCGAGGGCGGCGAGGACGAGCTGCGCTACCGCGACGAGTTGCGTGCGGGCCGGCCCACCGTGAAGGCGGGCGACACACTGGCCAAGATCATTGGTAAAGGCCGCGTGGAAAGCGATATCGAGTTGCAAGAGGGTGATTCATTGCGCTCGAAAATCAAACAAGTAGCTTCCGGGCGCTTTGGCGTTACGGCTGAGTACCTGGTGAGTGCCGATCAGATTCAGATCAAGATGGCACAGGGTGCAAAGCCCGGTGAGGGCGGGCAACTGCCTGGCCACAAGGTGAGTGAGTACATCGCCAAGCTGCGCTTCAGTGTGCCGGGCGTCGGTCTGATCTCGCCACCGCCACATCACGACATTTACTCGATCGAGGATTTGAAGCAGTTGATTCACGACCTGAAAAACGTGAACCCCAAGGCCTCAATCAGCGTGAAGCTCGTGTCTGAAATCGGTGTGGGCACCGTGGCTGCGGGCGTGTCAAAGTGCAAGGCCGATCACGTCACGATTTCTGGCCACGACGGCGGCACGGGCGCGTCGCCGTGGTCGAGTATCAAGCATGCCGGCACGCCCTGGGAACTGGGTCTGGCCGAGACGCAGCAAACATTGGTGCTCAACCGCCTGCGTGGCCGCATTCGCGTGCAGGCTGACGGGCAAATGAAAACTGGCCGCGACGTCGTGATTGCAGCGCTGCTGGGTGCAGATGAGTTTGGTTTTGCAACTGCGCCGTTGGTTGTGGAAGGTTGCATCATGATGCGCAAGTGCCATCTCAATACCTGTCCGGTCGGGGTGGCTACGCAAGACCCGGTGCTGCGCCAGAAGTTCTCTGGCAAGCCCGAGCATGTGGTGAACTACTTCTTTTTTGTGGCTGAGGAGGTGCGGCAAATCATGGCGCAACTCGGCATCCGCAAGTTTGAAGACATGATTGGCCGTGTCGACTTGCTCGACACGCGCAAAGGCATAGACCACTGGAAGGCCAAGGGGTTGGACTTCTCGCGCCTGTTTTATCAGCCCGCTTTGCCGGCTGAGGTGGCACGTCGTCACAGCGAAGAGCAAGACCACGAGTTGGACAAGGCGCTCGACCACAAGCTGATGCGCATGGCGCAACAGTCGATCGACACCCAGGAGCCGGTGCGCTTCATGCAGCCGGTGCGCAACATCAATCGCACTGTCGGCGCCATGCTGTCGGGTGAAGTTGCGCGCCGCTATGGGCACGACGGCCTGGCCGATGACACGATTCATATTCAAATGGAAGGAACCGGCGGGCAGAGTTTCGGTGCGTTCCTTGCGCGCGGCGTCACGCTGTACCTGATTGGTGATGCGAACGATTACACCGGCAAGGGCCTCTCGGGGGGGCGCGTAGTCGTGCGACCCAGCATCGATTTTCGTGGCGACGCGGCGAGCAACATCATCGTGGGCAACACCGCGCTGTACGGTGCCACGGAGGGCGAGGCATTCTTCCGTGGTGTGGCCGGCGAGCGCTTCGCAGTGCGCAACTCCGGTGCTACCGCAGTGGTCGAAGGTACAGGCGACCACGGTTGTGAATACATGACCGGTGGAACCGTTGTGGTGCTAGGTGAAACCGGCCGCAACTTTGCCGCGGGCATGAGTGGTGGGCTGGCGTATGTGTACGACAGTGACGGCATGTTTGCCAAGCGCTGCAACACGGCGATGGTGGCATTGGACAAAGTGCTGTCAGCGCAAGAGCAGGAAGACACCATTGACCCCGCGATCTGGCATCGCGGCGAAGCGGACGAAGTCTTGCTCAAACGGCTGATAGAAGAGCACCACCGCTGGACGGGCAGTCTGCGTGCGCGGCAGTTGCTCGACAACTGGGCGGAGTCGCGCGTGCGCTTCGTGAAGGTGTTCCCGCACGAGTACAAACGCGCGCTCGCAGAACTGCAGGCCAAGCGCGAGGCAAGCAGCGAGATCGCCAAGGCCAGGATATCGGCCAAGAAGGCCGGCAGCGTTGCGGCCAAGTAAGGCAAGCGATAAGAGGACAACTAGAATATGGGTAAAGTCACCGGCTTTCTTGAAATTGAGCGTCAAGAAGAGAGCTACGAGGCGCCAGCAGCGCGCTTGAAGCACTACAAAGAGTTCGTGCTGCACCTGCAAGATGACGCGGCCAAGCTGCAGGGCGCGCGCTGCATGGACTGTGGCACGCCGTTTTGCAACAGTGGGTGCCCGGTCAACAACATCATTCCGGATTTCAACGATCTGGTGTATCGCGGCAACTGGCAAGAGGCGCTGGACACACTGCACAGCACCAACAACTTTCCGGAGTTCACCGGCCGCGTGTGCCCTGCGCCGTGCGAGGCGGCTTGCGTGCTCAACATCAACAACGTACCTGTTGGCATCAAGTCCATCGAGCACGCGATTATCGACAAGGGCTGGGAGATGGGTTGGGTGGTGCCACAAATGCCCGCTTATAAAACCGGCAAGCGGGTGGCTGTGGTGGGCTCAGGCCCGGCAGGGCTGGCCGCGGCGCAGCAGCTCGCACGCGCCGGCCACGACGTGACGGTATTCGAGAAGAACGACCGCATCGGTGGGCTGCTGCGCTACGGCATCCCTGACTTCAAAATGGAAAAGCATCACATCGACAAGCGCGTCGATCAGATGCAAAAGGAAGGTGTGGAGTTTCGCACTGGCGTGCTGGTGGCTGAATTACCGGCAGATAGCAAGGTCACAAATTGGGCCAAAGAAACGATCAGCCCCAAGCAGTTGACCGATGAATTTGATGCCGTGCTGCTGGCTGGTGGGGCGGAGCAGCCGCGGGACTTGCCGGTGCCGGGCCGCGATCTTGAAGGCGTGCATTTTGCAATGGAGTTCTTGCCGCAGCAAAACAAGGTCAACGCGGGTGACAAGCTCAAGCAGCAAATCTCGGCGTCTGGCAAGCACGTGATCGTGATCGGCGGCGGAGACACCGGCAGCGATTGCGTGGGCACGAGTAACCGCCATGGCGCTAAAAGCGTGATGCAGTTCGAACTGATGCCCCAGCCGCCCGAGAGTGAAAACAAGCCACTCACCTGGCCCTACTGGCCATACAAGCTGCGCACTTCGTCGTCGCATGAGGAGGGCTGCGAGCGTGAGTTCGCCATTGCCACCAAAGAGTTCATTGGCGAAAAGGGCAAGCTCAAGCAGCTCAAGACTGTGCGCGTGGAATGGAAAGACGGCAAGATGACCGAAGTGCCTGGCAGTGAAGAACTGCTGGACGCAGACCTCGTGCTGCTTGCAATGGGCTTCTTGTCGCCTGTGACGAGCATTCTGAGCGCGTTTGGCGTTGAGAAGGATGCGCGCAGCAATGCCAAGGCCAGCACCGACGAGCGCGGCGGCTACCAAACGAATGTGCCCAAGGTATTTGCCGCGGGCGACATGCGGCGTGGGCAATCGCTCGTGGTGTGGGCGATTCGCGAAGGCCGCCAGGCCGCGCGTGCAATCGACGAATTTCTGATGGGCTCGAGCGACTTGCCGCGCTAGAGAATTGCGGCCCGCGAATCGCCCAGAGGGCATATGGAGATCGCCG
Organism: uncultured Burkholderiaceae bacterium; assembly: GCA_964432095.1. GTDB lineage: Bacteria > Pseudomonadota > Gammaproteobacteria > Burkholderiales > Burkholderiaceae_C > CAYSMM01. The sequence goes on from CAYSMM010000011.1 coordinate 11,337, forward strand.
TGCTGACCGCACGGCGTGCGCGAAGGCCGCCAGGCCGCGCGTGCAATCGACGAATTTCTGATGGGCTCGAGCG
>CAYSMM010000011.1:11509-17900 GCA_964432095.1 uncultured Burkholderiaceae bacterium
ACTTGCCGCGCTAGAGAATTGCGGCCCGCGAATCGCCTAGAAGGGCGATGAGGATCGCTTTGCAAGTTCGATGAAACATACAAGTCAATGCTTTTTTGATACTATAAACTGTATATTATTCTTGCTGCAATATTAAATACCAGTAAAGCCTATATACATTAATGAGTATCAAATCTTCTGAGCCGCAGAACATACCACGATCGGTGCCACTGTCGAGGCTGCTCGGCCATGTCGCCGTGCTGGTGGCGCAGGTTCAGGACGGGGCGTCACTGGCAAGTGCGTTGCCCCGTATAAGTGAAGTGGCGTCGCTCACGACGGCGGAGCGCGGCGCCGTGCAGTCGCTCACGTTCACGGCGCTGCGCAACCTCGGCCGCGGCCGGGCGCTGCGCGCCAAACTCGTGGCTAAAACACCCAAGCCGGCACAACTGTGCGCGCTGCTCGATGTGGCTTTGGCACTCATGTCGCAAAGCGAGCCCGCTGCGGGCACAGCCTATGCCGAGCACACCTGGGTGAATGAGGCGGTGCGCGCGTGCAAATCAGACATTCATCTCACGCACGCCGCGGCGCTGGTCAACGCTGTGTTGCGCCGCTACCTGCGCGAGCGCGAGGCGCTGCAGGCGGTGCTGCATGGCAATGAGGAAGCCCGCTGGAACCATCCGCAGTGGTGGATTAATCGCTTGCGTACGGCTTATCCGGCACAGTGGCAGGCGCTGCTTAACGCTAACAATGCCGCGCCGCCAATGACATTGCGTGTCAACCGCCGCTTTAGCAGCCGTGATGCCTACGCCGCTTTGCTGGCGCAGCATGGCATCGAGGTGATTACGCTGGCGGGCTTTGGTGATGCCGCGCTCATGTTGCGCGAGCCCATGCCGGTCGAGCGGCTGCCGGCGTTTGCAGACGGTGCGGTGTCGGTGCAAGACGCCGCTGCGCAGCTTGCAGCAGGCCTGCTCGATGCCAAGCCCGGCATGCGCGTGCTCGATGCATGTGCCGCGCCCGGCGGCAAAACAGCGCATGTGCTGGAATTGGCCGATTGCGACGTCACCGCGCTGGATGCCGATGCCGCTCGGCTGGCCCGCGTGCACGATAACCTGCACCGCCTGAAGCTGCACGCGCGCGTTCTGCATGGCGACGCTACTCAGCCCGCTGATTGGTGGGATGGGCAGCTGTTCGACAGAATCCTGCTCGACGCGCCATGCTCTGCATCTGGCGTCGTGCGCCGTCACCCAGACATCCGCTGGCTGCGCCGGGATGCCGACATCCCTGGGCTGGTTCGCACGCAAGCCAAAATGCTCAACGCGCTTTGGCCCTTGCTCAAGCCGGGAGGGCGTTTGCTTTACTGCACCTGCTCAGTGTTCCCGGACGAGGGTGAACAACAAACAACAGCTTTCCTGCAAAGGCAGCCCCAAGTGCGCCGGATTGAGCTGAATCTCAGCCACAATCAGATATTTAGCGGGGCATTCTCCGGTCAGGTGTTACCAGCACTTGAGGGCATATCCAACAACACCCGCCCCGCTGATACCACCCATGACGGGTTTTACTACGCGCTATTCGAGAAGGATCAACAGTCAGGCAACCCCCCCTAAGGCCATATGGAAGCTGGCTGGGCGGTGGCTGGCTATGGCCTGCCTCGCGCTACTGGTCGTGCTGGCTGTTACACCACAGTTGGCGCAGGCGCAGCCCAGTGTTGAACTCAGACAGGCTGTGATCGATGTACAAGACGACGCGGTGTATCTTAACGCGGCAGTGGCTTTCGAGCTATCGCCGGCGATCGAGGATGCACTGCAAAAAGGTGCCCCGCTGTTTTTTGAGGCGACTGCCAGCGTGACGCGCGACCGCTGGTACTGGTGGGATGTCAAAGTCGGTGATGCTAGCCGCACCGTGCGAGTGTCATACGAACCCCTGCTCAGGCGCTACCGCGTCTCCACCGGCGGCTTCAACCAGACTGTGGATACCTTGGCCGAAGCACTGACGCTGGCGCAACGCGGCATTCGGCTGCGGCTGGCGGATCGCACGGTGTTTCGTGGTGACCGCTCCTACGCCGTGGAGTTCAACTACCGGCTCGACACCACCCGCCTGCCGCGGCTGTTTCAGATTGGCGGTGTGGCGCAACGAGATTTTGGGTTGGCCCTAGAGCCCAAGCGGATCGAGTTTCGAGTGCCCGACCTGCGCACCGAAACGACGAAGGCAGAGGGCAAATGACGCGGAACATGCGCTGGATCATCGGTACTACCGGTGCCATCACTGCGGCGCTGGGTTTGATCCTGTTGTTTCTGCTGACCAGCGTGACGCGAAATGCCACGCAGTTCGACCGTTTCTATGTGCCATTGCTGTGGGTGAACATCGCGGTGGCCGTCGTACTGCTGCTGGTGGTGATCGGCCTCGGCGCACGGCTGCTGCGGCGCTTGTGGCAAAAGCGCTTTGGCTCACGCCTGCTCGCCAAGATCGCCATCATTTTTCTGCTGGTCGGTGCAGCACCCGGGCTGCTCATCTACGTGGTGTCGTTTCAGTTCGTGTCGCGCAGCATCGAGAGCTGGTTTGACGTCAAGGTGGAGTCTGCGCTAGAAGCCGGTCTGAACCTCGGGCGCACCACGCTCGACCAACTGCAAAAAGATTTGGAAACCAAGGCCCGGCAAGCGGCAACTCAACTTACGGAAACCGGAGTCGGGCCGGTGAGCATCAGCCGTGCGCGTGAGCGCATTGCGGTGGATGAGTTGACGGTGCTTGCAGGCAGTGGGCAGGTTGTCTCATTCAGCAGTGCTAATGCGGCAGCACTCGTGCCCGAGATTCCAAGCCCAGCGCAGTTGCGCCAAGCACGTAGCGCAAGAACCGTCACGTGGGCCGAGCCGATTGGCGAGGGCGAGCAGGGCGGCCTGCGGCTCAAGGCCTTGGTACTCATGCCGCTGGCTTTTGGCGTCAGTGCCGAGCCGCGTTACTTACAAGCCGTGCAAATGGTGCCCGACGTAGTGGCTCGCAATGCCTTGGCCGTAGAGGAGGCGTACAAAGAGTATCAAGAGCGTGCACTCGGCCGTCAGGGCTTGCAACGCATGTACCTTGCCACACTCACCTTGGCGCTGTGCCTGGCAGTGTTCGGCGCCATTCTGATGGCCGTGGTACTGGGCAATCAACTGGCCCGGCCATTGCTCTTGCTGGCCGAGGGCATGAAGGCGGTAGCTGAGGGGGATTTGTCGCCCAAGCGCGAGTTGCTCGCGCAAGACGAATTGGCCGGTTTGACGCGAGACTTCAGCAGCATGACGGCTCAGCTTGCTGAAGCAAGGTCTTTGGCTGAGACGCGCCGCGCAGAGGTGGAGCAGTCGCGTGGCTACTTGCAAAGCCTGCTGGACAACATGACCTCAGGCGTATTGGTGACCAACTCCAGCGAAAGCCTGCACCTGTTCAACCCGGCGGCTGAACGCATTTTGAAGTGTGGCCTGCGGCGGGGCATGCTGTTAGAAGAGGTGACCGGTGCAAACATTTTATTGCCGGCCATTCGCCGTGGCCGTGCGCAACTCGATGCTGAGACCGACCACTGGATTGAGCAAGTCGAGCTGAAGCAGGGCGAGACCGTCATCACACTGCTCATGCGAGGCGCGCGCCTCGGTGTGCCCGGTGAAATGTCCCGCGCCGAGCACATCATCTTGTTTGACGACATCACCGAGTTGATTTCCGCTCAACGCTCGGTGGCCTGGGCCGAGGTCGCGCGACGCGTAGCACACGAGATCAAGAACCCGCTGACCCCCATTCAACTCTCGGCCGAGCGACTGGAGCGCAGGCTGGCCGATCAGTTGCCCGAAGAATCCCGCGCCTTGCTGCAAAAGGGGGTGGGAACCATCGTCAACCAGGTCAATGCGATGAAGCGCATGGTCAACGACTTTCGTGACTACGCCCGGCTGCCCCCTGCGGAGTTGAAGCTGCTGGACCTCAACGAGCTCGTGGACGAAGTCGTCAGCCTCTATGCTAGCGACGTTATGCGCCGCATGCTGCGCGTGGAGCTGTCAGCGGGTGTACCGCCTATCATGGGCGACAGCAGCCAGCTTCGTCAGGTGATCCACAATCTCATGCAAAATTCGCTGGATGCAGTTGGAGAAGGTGTCAGCGCGGAGGCGGCCCGAATCACTATCAAGACCGAGGTCTCTGAAGGCGGCGATGGCCAGCCGCGGGCGAGGCTCGTCGTGACGGACAATGGCCCGGGATTTGCGCAGTCGATTCTGAACCGAGCGTTTGAGCCTTATGCAACGACCAAAAGCTCTGGCACTGGCTTGGGACTTGCTATTGTCAAGAAGATCATGGACGAGCACGGCGCGCGTATCGAGTGCCGCAACGTAGAAGCCGACGGCGTCGTAATAGGCGCTCAGGTTTCGTTAACATTCAAAGCAGGGAGCAATCTGCGGCTCCAACAAGCCGCATGAAGAAGCAAATATGGCAGTAGTACTGGTTGTCGACGATGAAATGGGTATTCGGGAATTGCTCTCCGAGATTCTCGAAGACGAAGGCCACACAGTAGAGCTGGCCGCCAACGCCGCGCAGGCGCGCGAGGCACGCGCGCGCATTACACCAGACCTGGTGCTGCTCGACATCTGGATGCCTGACACCGACGGCGTAACGCTGCTCAAGGAATGGTCGACCAGCGGGCAACTCTGCATGCCCGTGATCATGATGAGCGGGCATGGCACTATCGATAACGCTGTGGAGGCTACCAAAATCGGTGCGAGCGCCTTCCTCGAAAAGCCAATCACACTGCAAAAACTGTTGAAGGCAGTGGACGGAGCGCTCAAGAAGCCTGCCGCTGTCGAGCTGTCACGTGTTGCTGTGGCTGGCGTGTCCGGTGTCTTGCCCGGTAACGTTACCTCTGCAGCCGCGCAGGCGCAGGCCGTGGCTGCCGTCGCGCTGCCGGACCCTCGCCACACGTTTGACCTTGACAAACCCTTGCGCATGGCGCGTGACGACTTTGAGAGGGTGTACTTTGAGTTTCATCTCTCGCGGGAAAACGGCAGCATGACGCGCGTGGCCGAGAAAACTGGCCTGGAGCGCACCCACTTGTACCGTAAGCTCAAACAACTGGGTGTTGACATCTCGCGCGGAAGCCGCCGCAACTCTGCTGAGGCACAACGCCCTGCGGAAGAAGCTGCTGAGGTCGAAAGCAACGGTATTCCCAGGGTTGGTGAGCTTGACGCGCCACGGCAAGAGTGACTTGAGTCGCGCGCATAGCGCTTTGCTACAATCGCATTTTTGATTTTGGCCCGGTAGCTCAGTTGGTAGAGCAGAGGACTGACATCCGGGCTGGCGCAGCCGAACGGTTGCGGCGAAGGCTAACAATTACCGCGAAGCGGTTTGTTATGCCGAAGCCAAAATCCTTGTTAGTGACCAGTAGTACAGAATTTGGCCCGGTAGCTCAGTTGGTAGAGCAGAGGACTGAAAATCCTTGTGTCGGTGGTTCGATTCCGCCCCAGGCCACCATCTCTCTTTCTCAAACGATCCCAAGACGGCTCACAAGTCCTTGTACATCAAGGACTTAGCTCGAAAGAGCGGCCCAAGCGGTGTCGTTAGATCCCAGATCGTCCCATCGTTGGTTGTACCCCTGGTTGTACCCCAGACTGTTTTTCAACGTCTTTGCTTTCGGGGGTACAACATGGGATTGCTCAACGACCTGCAGGTCAAGGCGGCAGAGCCGCGCGATGGCGAATACATGCTTTCGGACGGGGAGGAGCTCTACCTCCGCGTACGTGCGAGCGGCAAGACCTGGATCTATCGGTATCACCAGGGCGGCAAGCCCGGCAAGCTCAGCCTGGGAAGCTACCCGGCGGTTTCGCTGGCCGCTGCCCGCAAGAAGGCGCGGGCCGAGGCTGAGAGGCTCGCCAGTGGCATTGATCTGAAGGAAGTGCGGCGGCTGGAGCAGGAGCGGGCGCGAGTCGCCCAGCTGAACACTCTGGAGCTGACGGCCCGGGCCTGGCATGCCCAGGCGAAGAAGGATCGGCAATGGTCCGACGGCTATGCCGAGAAGGTGATTCGGCACCTGGAATTGCACATTTTCCCGTGGCTCGGCGATCGGGCGATGGACAAGATCCTGCCCACCGAACTGGTCCGCTGCCTGCACCGCATCAAGGACGGCGGGAACCTCGAGACTGCACAGCGCGTTCGCGAGGCAGTGCAACAGGTGTTCCAGTACGCCGTCGATATCGGCGCTCTGGAGCCGGCCAAAAACTTTGTCAACAACCGCACTGGCGGACTTCCACCGCCACGCGCACGGCACTTCGCGGCTATTACCGATCCCCACCGCCTGGCGCAGCTGCTGCGCGATATTCAGGCGTACAAGGGGCACATCCTGACCCGCGCCGCCTTGCCGCTCTTGCCGATGCTGTTCCAACGGCCTGGCCAACTTCGGTTCGCGCACTGG
>CAYSMM010000012.1:0-8994 GCA_964432095.1 uncultured Burkholderiaceae bacterium
ATGCTGCGTGCGGTCAGCTCTGCCAGCGTGGCCTGCACGTCGCGCGGCTCAATGAACGGGTGACGGGCGAGATGCGTATCCAGCCACGCTCGATTGAATACATCACGCCCAGTGCTTTTGGGCGGTGCGAGCGCAAAGTAGGGCTCGGCAAGCATCTCGCTCAACAAGGCTGCATGGACTTTGCCGCCTGCGGCCCACTCGCCATGCGCGTCATAGGGCTGGCCCAGGTGCTGCGCAGCCCATGCATCCATCAGACAGTTGGCCGGGCCCGTGTCATGACCGAGCACATGGCCATCGGCCTGCAGCACCGTGATGTTGGCGATGCCCCCCAGATTGCACACCACCTGCGTATGTCCTGGCTCGGCCAACAGCGTGGCGTGAAACGCGGGCACCAGCGGCGCTCCCTGGCCACCTGCGGCGATGTCGCGGTTGCGAAAATCGTGTACCACCGCAATCCCAGTGCGCTCGGTCAGCCGCGCGGCGTTGAGCAGTTGAATGCTGTAGTGCTGGTGCGGCGCGTGGCGAATGGTTTGCCCGTGTGCGCCGATCGCGCGCACGTCGCGCGCATGGACGCTGGCTTGCGCTAGCAACTCGTGCACCACATCGGCATACGCATTGGCCAGGTGATTGCCTGCGAGCATGGCAAGGTGCAACTCGTTGGCTTGAGGCTGCTGCAGCGCGTGCAGCTCGGCTTGTAGCGTCGCGATGAAGGGGTGATGCGCAAACGCCAGCGTATGTGGCATGCCCTGGTCAAAGCGTACCAGCACACCATCCACCCCATCCATGCTGGTGCCTGACATCAAACCGATGTAGATCGCCATATCACTCCCGCCTTGCTATGCAGCGGTTGTAGCGTAAAGTCGGTGTAGAGCGATACTCTATAGTCTATATAAGCTTCACTGCTCTACCGTGAGGCAGAAACGGCAGTATACAAATATTAGTATAAGGTCTAATTGCGTCTTATTGTGCTCTTGACGGAACGATTTGCGCCGCCAGGCTGAGCCGGTGCATAGACATGCTGCTGGCCAGGTTGAAGCGCGGCAACTCCGGCCCATCTATGGGTGTCGCCTCGGGCAGCGCTACCGTCATGGGGTTGACGTGCTCGCGCTTGACGCGAAATTCGTAATGCAAATGCGGCCCGGTGGACCAACCGGTGGAGCCGACGTAGCCAATCAGGTCGCCCTGGCGTACTTTTGCCCCGTTGCGTATGCCGGGCGCGAGCCCGTGCAGATGCGCGTACAGAGTCGTGATATTGCCGCGATGCTCAAGTTCGATGCTGTTGCCATAGCCGCGTTGCGTGCCAGCGAACTTGACGACGCCGTCACTCGTCGCGCGTACGTGCGTGCCGGTGGGGGCGGCGAAATCCACGCCCTTGTGTTGACGCCAGTCGCGCATGATAGGGTGCATGCGGCCTCCGAAACCCGATGTGATGCGCGAAAACTCCAGCGGTGAACGCAGGAACGCGCGACGCAGGCTCTTGCCGTTGAAGCTGTAGTAGCTACCTGTGGCATCGTCGCCAGCGCGCTGGTACCACAGCGCCTCGTGCCGCACGCCTTTGTTGACGAATACCGCGCCCAGCAACCGGCCGGTGCGCAGCTCTTCGCCGTCAGCGGTCAGCACTTCGTAGAGCACATGAAACTCGTCGCCGCGACGCAAATCGCGCGTAAAGTCGATGTCGCCGGAGAACACCTCAGCCAGTTGTACCGTCACGTTGTCGGGCATACCGATCTCGTCGGCTGCAGCAAACAGCGAGCTGCGAATGATGCCGCGCTGCAGCCGCACGTGAGTGCTCACGGGCACAACCCGCTGCTCGCTGGCAAAACCATTTTCGTGACGCTCGATGAGCGTGTCCGTCACATTTAAGCTGCCGCTCTGGCCAGCCAGCGCCAATTGCAGGCTGCGAATTTTGAGTGATTGCAGCGTACCGTCGTCGTTGGCCTTGGCCGACACCTGCTGCGTGGTACGTGCGAACATTTTGCGCACTGCATCGTGCCCGCGCAAGTAAGCTGCCGCCTCGGCGTCCTGCACACCCAGCGCCGACAGCAAGCCATTGAGCGTAGTGGGGCTGTCGCTACTGCCGGGCGAGCGGCGGGTGGTACTCAACTGAACACCCGCAGCATCCAGCGCCTCGGCCTGCTCAGCCAGGCCGGGGATGGCGTATTCGGTTTGCACTGTGAACTGCGGCGGGGCAGGCTCGTCGGCAATCATTGGCGCGACGGCAAATGCAGACACCACGCACAGCGCGAGAGTGCCAAACACGGCAGCTTTGGTGCGCTGGCCCAAGCGCAACGACTGCCGGCGCTGTGCAAGATACGTTTTTGCCGGACGTATGAACGCGGATACGCAGGCTTTGAAATTCAACCTATCCATCCAAATCTCTCAATCGGTGCGTGGTTTGCGACACTGCGCAGGGTCATGTCGCGCACGTGCTGCAAGGCCAGTTGATTCAATGGCAAGAGCGAAAACCGTTGCCGATATGCTCTAGGCACAGCCATTTACGTGCCAGCCCGCACGTAGTGTCCAAACTCATGCAAAAGCGGACAGCGGCTGTTGTTGTCACGACTTGCGCCGCTCGGATTCGCGGCCCAAGCGTGCGCTACGCGAGGGCATTGAATCTGCTGTGGGCAGGCGCCTATGGCTAAGGTTCTAGAATCACGCAAAGTTCGCATTCTATAAGACTGAGTACCCGTGAAACCCGAAAAAACCCGAAGCGCTACAGCTACCATTACAACGAGTAACGCAACGCCAATATCTGACAGCGTAAAAGCTGCATTTGATCTGACAAAACGTGGCGCGGTGGAGTTGGTGCAAGACGAAGATTGGCTCAAAAAGCTGGCGCGCAGCGAGGCCACGGGCAAGCCTCTGCGCATCAAGCTCGGCTTGGATCCGACCGCGCCGGACATTCATTTGGGCCACACCGTAGTACTCAACAAAATGCGTCAGTTGCAGGACCTTGGGCATACGGTGATATTTCTCATCGGCGATTTCACGTCGATGATTGGTGACCCCTCCGGCCGCAACACCACACGCCCGCCATTGACGCGCGAGCAGATCGAGGCCAATGCCAAAACCTATTTTGATCAGGCCGGGCTGGTCCTGGACAAAGCCAGGGCCGAGATCCGCTACAACAGCGAGTGGAGCGACCCCCTGGGCACGCGAGGCCTGATTCAGCTGGCCGCCAAGTACACCGTGGCGCGCATTCTGGAGCGCGAGGATTTCAACCGGCGCTACAAGAGCGGCCAACCCATCAGCATGCATGAGTTGCTGTACCCGCTAATGCAGGGCTACGACAGCGTGGCGCTCAAGAGCGACCTGGAGCTGGGCGGCACCGATCAGACTTTCAATCTGCTGGTGGGGCGTGATTTGCAGCGCGAGTATGGTCAGGAGCCGCAATGCATACTGACCATGCCGCTGCTGGTGGGGCTGGATGGCGCGGACAAGATGTCCAAGAGCAAGAATAACTACATCGGCATCACCGAAAACGCTACCGAGCAATTCGGCAAGGTGATGAGCATCAACGACGAGATGATGTGGGATTGGTACACGCTGCTGTCGGCGCAGCCCATGACCGAGATCGAGCGCCTCAAGCGCGAATGCCAGCAAGGCCGCAACCCGCGCGACGTGAAGGTACTGCTGGCGCAAGAGATCGTCGAGCGCTTTCACAACCGGCAGGCTGCAGAGAGCGCGCTTGCTGAGTTCGAGGCACGCTTCAAGCAGGGCGCGATGCCCGACAACATGCCCGAGGTGCAGTTGCTGCTGCCCGCAGGCAGCGACGGCCTGGCGATTGCGCAAGTCCTCAAGCAGGCTGACCTTGCACCGTCCTCCTCAGAGGCTAACCGCAACATCGAGCAAGGCGGAGTACGCGTCAACAGCGAGCGCATCGATGACAAAGGCTTGAAGCTGGCCGCGGGCAGCTACGTGCTGCAAGTGGGCAAGCGCAAGTTTGCGCGAGTGACCATTAAGGCAGCGCAGTGAAGAAAGTCATCTAGGACCCGTTAAGCTCTGATGACCGAATGCGTTGCTGCACAAACGTACCTCAGGCCAGGCGCAAAACGAAGCCGGGTTGCAACGCCGCATGGGGCGCTCTTGGGTGATGGATAGCGCTTGTTGCCAAGGCAGCCAGCTTGGCGGCTCAATGTGCACACTCAGGCTGCACACCGGGCCGCTGAGCCAAAGCCATAACCCGCCCGTTCGCATCGCGATAGTCGGCGCATTAACAGGCCCTACTCAAACGCGGTATGGCTGGCATCCATGCCTCACAGGATTCAATCGGATTGACGCTGCAGTGTATGGGTGCTGCAATCGCTGGCAAAGGAGACGCCAGCGATGCCAAAACAACTCTCGGGGCTGGACGCTACATTCCTCTATCTCGAATCTCCGGAAATGCCCATGCACGTGGGCAGCTTGTGCCTTTACGAGTTGCCTGCGGGCTTCAAGGGCGACTTCGCCGCGCGCTTGAGAGCGCACATCAAAAAGCGCATGCATCTGGCGCCGTTGTTCAGCAACCGGCTGCACTTCCCACCATTCGATATCGGCCATCCGGTGTGGCTGCACGATCCCAAGGTGGACTTGCAATATCACATCCGGCGCATGACGCTGCGCAAGCCAGGCACGCTACGGCAACTGGAAGAGGCCTGCGCCAGGGAGCATGAGCGGCTTTTGGATCGCAGCCGCCCGTTGTGGGAGTTTGTGGTGTTCGACGGACTCAAGAGCGGGCAAGTCGGCTTCTACTCCAAGATTCACCATGCTGCGCTCGACGGCAAGGGAGGCACTGTGCTGGCTAATGCGGTGCTCGATGTGACGCCCACGCCGCGTGAAGTGCCACCGCCCGATGCGCGCAAGTCACGCCGCACCGATTTGAAAGTGGGCGAAATGCTTTCAGCCGTGTTCTCCAACACACTGGCGCAATACGCCAAGATCGTGCGCAGCTTGCCCACCACGGCCAGTACTCTCGGCCAGACGTTGGCCACGGCCGGCGTCCGCGGTATCCAGCAGGCCCGTGCGAAAGGTGGGGTGAAGGGCGCGGTGAAAGCCCCTTTTAGTTTTGCGCCGCGTACACCGTTCAACAACAACATCACCGCAACCCGAAAGTTTGCACGCGCCAGCCTGCGGTTTGACGAGTTGCGTAGCGCGGGCAAGGCGCTTGGCGGCTCGCTCAACGACGCAGTACTGTTCGTTTGCAGCACGGCTTTGCGTGCTTACTTGCAACGCCACAGCGCCTTGCCGCGTAAATCGCTGATTGCCGCCATGCCCGTGTCACTGCGTGAAGAGGGAAATACAGAGCTAAACAATCAGGCTTCGATGACGCTGGTGGAGCTCGGCTCGCAACATGCCGATGCGTCCAAGCGCTTCGCTGCCATTCTCAAGTCCACCGCCAAAGTGAAAGACGCGCTCGGAAAGCTCAAGAATGTATTGCCAACCGACTATCCGTCGCTCATGGCGCCGTGGGTCATGTCGTCCCTGGGGCGAGCCATCAGCTCCACGCGCGTGGCCGAGCGGGCGCCGGCACTGGCCAACGTCGTCATCAGCAATGTACCGGGGCCACCCGTGCCGCTTTTCATGGCCGGTGCGCGCATGGTCACGTTTCATCCACTGTCCATTTGCATTCACGGCGTGGCGCTCAACATCACGGTGCAAAGCTATGCGGGCAGTGTCGATTTCGGATTGATCGCGTGCAAGAAAGCCGCGCCCGATTTGCACGATCTTGCGCGCGACATCGAGGACGCGCATGCACAACTGCTGCAGTTGGCGGAGCGCGCCGCAGTGGCAGCAAAGCCACGCGCAGCCGTCAAGAAATCGTCAAAACCTGTACGCAAATCCGCTAAAGAATCCACACTCGAGCCAAAGTAGCCCAGTAAAGCGTTCGCCCTAGGCATGTCTCGCCGTCCGATGGTTTATCCTCACCGGACAAAGATAAGTCAGGGGCAGCGCCCCGCTCAACGCATGCTCGATTTCTCATCTCGCCGTGGTGTGAACACGGCCGACGGCTCTGCTCCGGATGAAGCGGGGCAAGCTTCACCCAAACGTAATGATCAGCGTCACCCGCCTCCTCGTATTGCTTTACTCGCGCTCGAAGGCAGAGCGCCGTGGGAGTGGGGTGCGGCGCTCGCCAGCTGGCCGGTGTTTCGCTTCAGCAAGAACGTGCCGCGTGGCGACGGCCACAGCGTGATCGTGTACCCTGGGCTGTCGGCGGGGGACTACTCCACCGCGCCGCTGCGCGCGTTCCTCCAAGAGTTGGGGTATGACTCTCACGGTTGGCACCAGGGCTTGAACTTCGGCCCCCGTGACGGTTTGATGGACGCATTGCGACTTCAGATTCAGCAGCTTTATGCCCGGCACAAACGCAAGGTGTCGCTGGTGGGCTGGAGCCTGGGCGGCATCTATGCACGTGAGTTGGCCAAGCTTGATTCTGAGATGGTGCGTGCAGTGGTCACCCTTGGCACACCATTTAGCGGCCATCCGAAATCCACCAACGCGTGGCGCCTCTACGAATTGTTGAGCGGCGAAAGCTCGGACGACACGCATAAGTACGGCCCGCTCGAAGACGCACCGCCCGTGCCGACCACGAGCCTGTACTCGCGCAGCGACGGCGTGGTGGCGTGGCAATGCAGCATCCAAAAGCCCAGCTCCAGCAACCCGAACATCGAGAACATCGAGGTGGTGGCCAGCCACTTCGGCATTGGCTTGAACCCGGTGGCGTGGTTTGCCCTGGCAGACCGGCTCGCGCAGCGCGAAGGCAAGTGGCAGCCGTTCGATGCCAGCGGTCTGAAGCGCGTGTTCTTCGGCACCGACGGGCACAAGGTTTGAGCAGCGAGCAGCACGCACAAGTCGGCATGTATGAGGGCGCGGCCATCGAGCTGTGCTACGAATTGCATGGTGACACGCAACACCCCTGCGTGATGCTCATCATGGGGTTGGGCATGCAGCTCATTGCCTGGCCTCAAGAGTTCATCGATGCGCTGCTCCACGCCGGCTACTGTGTACTGCGCTTCGATAACCGCGACATCGGCCGCTCCACGCACCTGAAGGTGCGCTCCCCCAATCTCCTGTGGGCGGTCGTCAAGCACCAGCTAGGCTTGCCTATCCGCGCGCCCTACAACCTGCGCGACATGGCGGCAGACACTGCTGCATTGCTCGATGCCCTCAACATCGCGCAGGCGCATATCGTGGGCGTGTCCATGGGTGGCATGGTGGCGCAAAGCCTAGCAGTGCATTATCCGCACAAGGTGCGCTCGCTTACCAGCATCATGAGCTCGAGCGGCGGGCGCGATTTGCCACAGGCCTTGCCACACGTGCGACGCGCGCTGCTATCACGGCCCAAGACGCATGACCGGCAAGCGCTGGTCGATCATGGCGTGAAGCTCTTCAAACTCATCGGCAGCCCGGCCTTCACTATCGAGGAAGCCGACTTGCGTGCGCGCGTGAGCCGCGCAGTCGAACGCAGCGTTCACCCGGCGGGCTTTGTGCGGCAGTTGCTCGCCGTGGCCGCGTCGGGCGACCGACGCCATGAGTTGCGGCGGATTGCCGCGCCGACTCTTGTGCTGCATGGCACTGACGACCCGCTCGTGCCTATGCCCTGCGGGCAAGACACGGCAAAGTACATCTCCGGTTCGCGCTTTGTGCCGGTGCAAGGCATGGGGCACGATCTCGCACCCGGAGTGGTGGATGCACTACTCAAGCACATGCTGCCCTTCCTGAGTACAGTGCGGTAAGTGCGTTGCATTATGCAGAGAGTCTTATGCATACTCATTGGAGTTATATGCCATGTCTGGCAGCGAAAAGGCGGACAACGCCTTAATCTTCGGGCAGTATGCAGATGATTACGCTCGTAGCCGGCCGCGCTATCCGGCGGCGCTGTGGCAGTGGGCGGCACGACTATGCAATTCACAGGGTCATGCCTGGGACGCGGGCTGCGGCAACGGTCAGGCGGCGATTGCGCTGGCTGGGTACTTCGATCACGTCACGGCCACCGACGCCAGCGCCGCACAGATTGCAGCCGCGCTGCCGCACCCGCGAGTGCGCTACGAAGTTGCAGCAAGCGAGGACGTGCAGTTTGACGATGCAAGCCTCGACCTGGTGTGCATCGCACAAGCCTTGCACTGGTTCGATCTACCGCGCTTTTGGCCGCGCGTGCAGCGCGCGCTCAAACCCGGCGGCGTGGTAGTGGCCGTGGCGTATGGCATGTTTGAGTGCAACGATGTGATCGACGCAGTGACACAGGAGCGGTTCTACGATGTCGTTGCACCGTTCCAGGCCGAGGGTAACCGCAAAATCGCTGCCGGTTACGCCGGGCTGCCGTTTCCGTTTGAGACGATCGATGCGCCCGCGCTGGCAATCGAGTGCGACTGGACGCTTGGCCAGTTACTGGCCTATGCGGCAACATGGTCGGCCGTTGCGCGCATGCGCCAAGAGACGGGCGTCGATCCTATCGTGGCATATCGCACGGCACTTTTGAGCGCGTGGGGCAGCGACTCTGAGCAGCCGCAATGCATCCGCATGCCGCTCACGATCAAAGCCGGGCGGCATACTTCAGCGGTATAGTCGGTAAGTCACCGACATCTAGCGGGTGCCGCATGAAAATCGATCCACGATTCCCCAACGTCTTCGTCCTCGATCACCCGCTGATCCAGCACAAGCTCACGCATATGCGCGACAAGAGCACCAGCACGCGCTCGTTTCGCGAGCTGCTCAGAGAGATCACGCTGCTCATGGGGTATGAGGTTACGCGGCACCTGCCGTTGACCACGCGGGCGATCGAAACGCCGCTGGTGGCCTGTGACGCGCCGGTGATTGCCGGCAAAAAGCTGGTGGTGGTGCCGGTGCTGCGCGCAGGCATTGGCATGGCCGACGGTTTGCTGGAACTGGTGCCTTCGGCACGCGTGGGGCATATCGGCGTGTACCGCGGCGACGATTTGCAGCCGGTGGAATATCTCGTCAAGCTGCCCGATGTCGAACGGCGCACCTTCATCCTTTGCGACCCGATGCTGGCCACCG
>CAYSMM010000012.1:9004-17781 GCA_964432095.1 uncultured Burkholderiaceae bacterium
TGCATGCAGCCGATGTACTCAAGCGCCGCGGCATAGCCAGTTCAAACATCATCTTCCTCGCGCTGGTGGGTTGCCCGGAGGGTGCAGCGCGCTGGACAGCTGCGCACCCCGACATACCGTGCTACGTCGCGGCGCTAGACAGCCACCTCGACGAACACGCCTACATCGTGCCGGGTCTGGGGGATGCGGGTGACCGGTTGTTCGGTACCAAGTGAGGACCTAGCGCTACATGCCACGAAAGCGGTGCACAAACGCCTGGCTGACGGCGATGCGCTCGGGCCTGGCCTTGAGCTGTAATGACACGCGCCCCATGTCGTCACGCACGGCTTTAGCCACCGCAGCGATGCGTACGATGGTGGAGCGGTGCACCTGCCAGAAGTCCTCGATGTCCAGCTCGGCCAGCAACTCTTTCAGCGGCTTGCGGATGTGTGCCTCATCGGTGGCCGTCACCACGCGGGTGTACTTCTCATCGCTTTGAAAATAAATGATGTCATCGATAGCGAACATCTTGACGGTGTCGCCCACGCTCGCGCTGACCCAGCGCAGCCGCGGCGCGCTGCCGCTCATGCGTTGTGAAAGCTGGCTGACGAGTTGCGACAAATCGGCCGGCGTCTCGCGCGGTTGCGCGGCCAGGCGCCCCTTGAGCCGTGCGATGGTTTGCTCCAGCCGCTGCTGCTGAATCGGTTTGAGCAGATAGTCCACCGCCTGTGCGTTGAAAGCTTCCACAGCGTACTGATCGTAGGCCGTAGTGAACACCACGTGGCACTGGCCGCTTGCAGCGCGTGCCACCTCCAGCCCGTTGGGGCCGGGCATGCGAATGTCCAGAAACGCAACCTGCGGGTTGCAGTGGGCAAACGCCTCCAGCGCATCCATGCCGTTGTGGGTCACTGCAGCAATTTCCAGCTCGGGCCACAGTTGCGTGAGCATGGCCAGCAAATCCTGCCGGGGCAGGTCTTCGTCTTCGGCGATGAGCGCGCGCACGCGCGAGTTAGCTTGGCTCATGCGTCGTGATCTCCTACTTGCAGCGGCACGACGATACTCGCAGAGAAACCGCCCTCTGTGGGCGCGTGCAGCTCCAGTGCTGCGTCACTGCCATACATTTCTTTCAGTCGGTTGCGAATGTTGGCCAGGCCGATGCCGCCACCCGATGTGCCTTCGCGCAGCCCCACGCCGTTGTCGCTGACGGTCACGCGTAGCTTACCCTCATGCTGCTGCGCGCTCAGGCGTACGGTGCCGCCTTCGGGCTTGGGCTCCAGCCCGTGCTTGACGGCGTTTTCCACCAGCGATATCAACATCAATGGTGGGAACTGAATACTCAAAAGAGTATTAGGCAACTCATGCTCTACCACAAGGCGGGAGCCCATTCTTACTGCCATGAGTTCAAGGTAACTAAGCGCAACGGCTACCTGCGCCTGCAAAGTGCTGCGCTCGGCCTGGCCGTCCTCACGCATGCGCGGGATGGAGGCACGAAGGTAGTCGACCAGTTTGTCTACCATCGCCGCCGCACGCGGTGGGTCGCTGTTGATGAGCGAGCGCAGGCTGGCCAGTGTGTTGAACAAAAAGTGCGGCTCCACCTGCGCCTGCAGCACTGACAGACGTATCTCCGCGTCGTGCCGTGCCGCGCGGGTGTTGGCCAGCTCCTGCTTGCGCGCGAAACTCGCTACGCGCTGCCGCTCGCGGAAGTAGCCGATCAGCGCTACTCCACCGCCCAGTAGAAAGTACACGACGCCCGAGAACACGCCCTTGACTATTTTGCTTGTGAGCAACTGTGTGTCGGTGCGTTCTGCCTTGCGGCGCGCGCTCTCTGCTTTTTCTTGGGTGGTGGACGACACTTCAGTGATCGTTTCGGATGCAAAGTAGTCCAGCGTCGCCGAGACGCCTATGCCCAGGGTGATGGCGAGGATTAGGCTCAACGCCTCTTTGCGCCCCGGCCAGTGCTGCCTGCGCACCCACACGCCCAGCAACGTGGGCAGGCACAGAATCAGCGTGAACGAGCCCAGGAAAATCCCCGCTGCGTTGACGCCCGCGCGCCAGCCTTGCTCGGTGTTGTTCACGCCTACTGCGAGCATCACAAGCAGCGCGTACAGCACGACGAACACACCGAGGAACAGTGTGCGGCCCTTCCACCACGGCCAGCTAAAAACCGGATAGGTGCGGTAGCGCGAAAAGCCAATCAGGCTGCCGACGGCTACATCGTCGGGCAAGGGCTGATCGAGGCGAACGGTTTTTTCCATGAGGCGAAGACTATCGCATCGCGGTTGCGCTCAGCGAGCGTGCGACTAAGCCCGAATGTGCGCGACGAGCCGGGCAGGGTCTCAGACGGATATCAAGGCGCTTAGTAAGCCTCCGAGCAACTACGGCGGAACCTCGCCGCTCGGCCCGCGCTCTCAGGGTGAGAGTACAAGAACTCGGGCACGAGGCCGCCAATGCCCTTTCCATCTTCACGCGCCACGCGTTCAAAAAACACCGCGGTACGCTTCGGGTCGATCTCCTTGGCGCACAGTTGTGCATGCGCAAATTGATCGGCCTGCGCCTCAGCGTGCCGGCTGTAACGTAATTGGCCCAGCACTGCGGGTGCCGCAGCCAGCACCGACGAGTAGTCGCCGATGATGGCCGAGCCCAGCGCGGTGAGCGCCACGGCCTTGATGAGCGACTGCGTGCTGTGGTCGTGCACCACGTGCCCCAGCTCATGCGCCAGCACGCCGCTGATGGCGTCGATGTCGTTGTTGAGAAACGCCACCATCTCATCGGTCAGCACCACGGTGCCACCGGGCAGTGCGAAGGCGTTAGGGCCGATCACGGGCTTGCCGCCGTCGCCGCGCCGCGTACTGCGCAACTCAAGCCGCGCGGCAATGGCGGGGCGTTGCGGGCCGCCCATTTCGCGTAAATCATTGAAGCGCTGGAGGATTTCAGCTCTGAGCGGTTCGTTGAGCTTGCTGTTCTCAAACCAGCGCTCGTCCAGCTGCTGCAGCGCGTGAGCACCGAGCCTCTGCTTGGCAGACTCGGGTACCATTGTTGAGCCCAGAGCCGCGAGTTTAGGCAGCAGCCAAACATAGAAGGCAGCGATTGCCGCGACTAAAAACGCCGCCGTAAGTGCGACCAGTCGCCAGTCCCCCTGCCACAGGGCCACTCTGTGCCGCTGCACGCCCACTTGCTGCAGCAAGCTGTGTAACTGCGGCGAGGCGGCAAACTCGCAGCATGCGCCATCGGCCAGGCGCAGCAATACCGGACCATTCTCGGTGGGCTCGCTCACGGTCAGTGAGTTGGCGCTCTCGCGGCGCGTCCAGCCTTCGCCGAACAACGTGACACCGCCACGCATGATGACCATCGACGTGACTTTCCGTGCTGACGATTTGCCGTCGAAGTAGCTGCCAGTAAATGAAGCGGGCGATTGCATGTCGCTCATGCGTACGGTGTCGGTGGTCATAGCGCCAAGTCCAGATCAAACAGCTCGGCCGCGCTTTCGCCGGTAGCGCCGCGGCGAGACTGTGCTACGCCGGCATTAAACTCGCCGAGCCGCTCTGTGCCCACGACGGTCATGGATTGCAGGCGGTAATGTGCCACGCGCACCGCCGCAAACGGGCGGTACAGGCCCAGCGTGAGGATCACGAGCACGGTGTTGAGCAACTGAATGCGCAGCAAGTGCATGGCCGAGATGTTGGTGCGAAAGCTGATGTCGTCCAGCGCGGCGCTGTGCCACACCAGCTTTTGAAAGCGTGCGGTGTAGTAGCTGCTCACCGCCACAAATGCGAGGTAGGTGCTGATCACAACCAGAATGCCGCCGATGAAGCCCGAGTGAGCCGAGCGCGCATCAGAACTCAGCATCGCAGCAATGGCACTGATGGCAATGACTAACGTAGCGAACAACAAAAACGCGATGATCACCGTCACGCCTATACCCTTGGCCCACACGCGAATGAAGTCTCCCGTGGTGGCACCAAAGCCGAAGGAGGCATCGCCGTAGCGCAGGTTTTGCTGCACGTGGCGGCGAAACAAGGCATGAAAGTAGGGCAGTACCAGCAGGCTCAAGAACGACAAGCCCGCTGCCCACAGCGCGCCGCTAGTGTTCAGGAATGCCGCAGCGACCACCGAGGGCGCAAATAAAATGGCAATTGGCGGCAGCATCACCCCATAGGCCTGCGCCAGCGTGCCGTCGTAGCCAAACGCAATGCCGCGGTACAAGGTGTTGCGCGCCTTGAAGCGGAACGACTGCCATAGCAAAAACGGCAAGGCCAGTGCAATGAGTCCTGTAACCAGTCCGCCGAGCAGCGCCGAATATTCGAATGCCAGGTAATACGCCACGAACAGCACCAGTGCCAGCAGTCGGCCCGTGAGGATAGCGGTGGGCTTGGCGACGTAGTCGAAGCATGCACCGTCCAGACTGGTGTTGCGATAAAAGTACTGCAGCCGGCGCACCTTGGCCCACGCGCTGTACACGCCCAGCGTCAGCAGCGTGAGCGCGAGGTTGACGATCCAGATACGGAAGTACTCGCTGCCGTTGCCGGTGAAGCGCAGCACCTGCTCTTCATGCGCCATTAGCATGGATGTGATCGGCCGCGACTCCGCATGGCTTTGCGTGGTACGGTCGTCGCGGCGGGGGCTGGTGCGAGGGTTGCTGCGGCTGTCGAGCCGGCTGTCCGGCGCCGGCAACTGCGTGGTGGGCACCGTGTCGGGGCCCGCGGCCACGGTGGGAAGTGTGTTTTCGAAACTTTGTGCCATGCCGCGTTTGCGTTGCAAGCGCCGACTTTAAGATGGGCGCAATGATGCCAAACAATGGCGCAGGAAGCGACGCCAAAGCGCACGAGTGTTGCTATCCGGCACTGCCGGCACGACAGGCGGCAAGGTGCTGCATCGCAGCGCAAAGTCGATTCCTGATCGTATAGATACTGCTTTGTGTATATAAGCGTTACTGGTAATTTTTTATAGATAATATGATATATACAGTTAAGTGTATCGATGTATATGATGCTTATGAGGCTGTATGCGGCTGAGTGTTTCCCTGCTGTCGCTGCGCGTGAGGGCTCGCTACGATGCGGCGCAGCAACTTTTGGAAGCATTCGCCAATGAGCTATCGATCAGTCTTTCGTGCCGGCCTGCTGGCGGGGCAAAACGTGGTGGTAACGGGCGGCGGCAGTGGCATTGGCCGCTGCGTGGCGCATGAGCTGACGTCGCTGGGCGCTCATGTGGCACTCATCGGCCGCACGCAAAGCAAGCTCGATGCAGTAAAGAGCGAAATCGCACTCGCAGCCGCGCAAGCGCAAAGCGGCCACGGCACCGCAGAAGGTTTTGTGTGCGACGTGCGCGACGAAGACCGCGTCAGGCACTGCGTGGCCGAGGTGTTGGCACGCTTTGGTCGCATTGACGCGCTAGTCAACAACGCCGGCGGGCAGTTCCCAGCACCGCTGTCCAACATCAGCGCCAAGGGCTTTAGCGCTGTGATGCAGAGCAACCTCATCGGCGGCTTCGTTTTCATGCGCGAATGCTTTACGCAGCACATGCGCGCGCATGGCGGCGCCATCGTCAACGTGATCATGGACATGTGGAACGGCAACCCCGGCATGGGCCATAGCGGCGCGGCGCGCATGGGCATGCTGAACCTGACTGAGACGGCCGCGCTCGAATGGGCCACAGAGGCCAAAGGCCCGCCAGTGCGGGTCAATGCGGTGGCACCAGGCTGGGTGGCGTCGTCGGGGCTGGACAAATACGGCCCCATGGTGCAGCCCATCATCCGCGCGTTGCCGAGTTACGTGCCGTTGCGTCGTATTGCCAATGAGGCCGAGGTGTCCGCAGCGATTGTGTTTTTATTGTCGCCGGCGGCGGCCTTCATCACCGGCAGTTGCATACGAGTCGACGGCGGCGCGCCCAATGCGCGTAGACACTGGCCACTGGCCATGGGGCCGGCCCACGAATCATTCGATGGTTTTCCGCTCGCGCAGGCGGCGCACGTCACTTCGCCCGATGCCAACGGCTTGATGGCGCGTCTGTACGCCTGGTTTGCGCGCCGAGCGATTCGTATGGTGGTGAAGTCAGGCCGCAGGGTTTGACGCAGCCATGCCGGCAGCGCTGGCCGCCGTGCGATTGCGGTACTGCCCGCCGACGATTTCAAAGCCGAACAGGCGAGTCTGGAGCGGGCCGTTGAACAACGGTATCTTGCGCATGGGTTTGAGCCCCAGATGTTTCGGCAAGCTGAGATCCGCGCTGATGAGCCAGCATTGCCAGCCGTTGAAGTGATGCTTGAGTGTCTGGCTGAATGCGGCAAACAACTCTGCATGAGCTTCGAGCCGCTCGCCATACGGCGGGTTGCTCAGTATCCAGCCTTGCTCGCGCGTGGGCCGCAGCGCGCGCGCATCTTTCACGTCAAACTTCAATTGCGGCACACCAGCGATTTGTGCGTTGGCGCGTGCGATGCTGATGACGCGCTCGTCCATATCGCTGCCTTCAATGCAAAGCTGCGCTGCACGCGCCGAGGCGCTCACGTCTTGCGCTTGTGCCTTGATGCGCCGCCATGCAGCCAGATCCATCCCCTTGAGTCGCTCAAAGCCGAACGAGCGCTGCGCGCCAGGTGCGCGCTTGAGCGCCCATTGCGCGGCTTCGATCATCACCGTGCCGCTGCCGCAAAACGCATCGAGCAAAGGCTGCTCGGCTGTCCAGCCGCCGAACTGAACCATGAGCTGCACCATACCCGCAGCCAGGTTTTCCTTGAGCGGAGCCTCGCCCTTATGCCGGCGCCAGCCACGCTTGAATAGTGGCTCACCGGAGGTGTCCAGGTAAATCGATGCTTCGTCGCGCGTGAGGTGCGCGTAGACCCGCACGTCGGGCGTGGAGGTGTTGATGCTCGGGCGCGCGCCGGTGCGTGCGCGCATCGTGTCGCAAATTGCGTCTTTGATCTTGAGTGTGGCGAAGTTCAGGCTTTTGAGCGGCGATTGATGCGCCGTCAAGTCGATACGCAGTGTTTGTTGCGAATCCATATACTCATTCCAGTTCAATGCCGTCAATGTTTTATATATATCAGATTCAGACTGATACTTAAATGAGTGTAAGTGTATCAACACACGACTGGCGATACGGCTCCATAGATTCAGACGCATCACGTCTTGTATGTTGCCTGCGGCCATGACACCGCCGCCGGTGCGGCCGGTGGCGTGCAGCGTGCTGCTGCCGGTGAGTGTGGCGATCTCGCCGATCTCGGTTTGCAGCGTTTCCTCAAGCCCCCGCGGGCAAGGCAGGAACAGCGAGCAAGGCGCCGTCATGGGCTCATGCCTTGCGCAGGTTTGCAGGTGCAATGCGCAGTGCGTCGCGGTATTTGGCCACGGTGCGCCGCGCGATCACGATGCCTTGCTCGCCGAGCTTGTCCACGATCTCGTTGTCCGAAAGCGGGCGGCTGCGGTCTTCGGCGCTCACCATGTCGCGGATCAGAGATTTCACGGCCGTGCTCGACGTGCTACCGCCGGTGTCGGTGGATACACCGCTGGAGAAAAAGTACTTCAGTTCATACGTGCCATACGGCGTGTGCATGTATTTGGCTGTGGTCACGCGTGAGATGGTGCTTTCGTGCAGTCCTAATGAATCGGCAATCTCTTTGAGCACCAGCGGCCGCATGCCCGCTGCACCCAGCATGAAGAAGTTACGCTGCCGGTCGATGATGGCTTGCGACACGCGCAAAATCGTGTCGAAGCGCTGCTGAATGTTCTTGATGAACCAGCGGGCCTCTTGCAGTTGCTGCTGCAGGCCCTCGCCGCTACCGCGCTGCTGTTTGATGATGCCGGCATAAAGCTGATTGACGCGCAGCTTGGGTAGCACATCGGGGTTGAGGCTTGCTTTGTAGCGCGCCATAGCCCCGTTGCCAACGCGCTGGACAAACACGTCGGGCACCACCTCCCGCACTGATTCGCCAGCGAACGACGCCGCAGGCCGCGGGTTGAGCTGCGTGATGATGCCGTGCGCTGCGCGTATGTCCTCTTCATCCACGTCCAGACTCTTGGCCAGGCGTTTGTAGTCGCGTTTTGCCAGGCCGTCGAGGTGATGCGAGCACAGTCGCTCGGCAATGCGGCGCAGCGGAGAACAAGGCCGACCCTGCAGGCCTGCTTGCAGTTGCAGGCACAGGCATTCAGGCAGGGTGCGCGCACCTACGCCGGGCGGGTCGAAGCTTTGCACCAGCTTCAACGCGGTGGTCAGTTGCGAGAGCAGGTCTTCCTGCTCGGAGAGCTCCATGCCGTCGGCACCCAGCGACTGCGCCAGCGACTCCAGGCTGTCCACCAGCCAGCCGTCGTCGTTGAGCGAGTCGATGATGAATTCTGCAAACGCACGGTCTTCATGCGACAAGCGGCAGCACGACAGTTGATTACGCAGATACTCGCTCAGCGTAGACGCAGGCGCAGTGTGGCTGCCTGCGTCGAACTCATCACCGTCGCCGCTTGCGTTGCGGGCGGCAGCGTTGGGCGCGTCGTCAAAGCTCCACTCGCCGTTGTCGTCCAGATGGCCGTCAGCGGCTTCGGCTTGCCAGTCGGGTTGGCCCAGCTCTGACACGGCCTCGCTCAGACTTTCGCTGGGAACGGCTACCTCGGTGTACGCATGCTCATCATCAGTTGCAGGGGCAGAGAGCGTGGGTGCGATGTCCACCGCATCGGCGGCATCGCCTGCAACATCAGCGGATCGTGCGTCATCCTCGACGCTTTGCATAGCATCCGCCTCTTCTTCACCGGCTTCCAGCATCGGGTTCTCAAGCAGCATCTGCTCGATCTCCTGCTCCAGCTCCGCGGTGGAAAGTTGTAGCAGCT
>CAYSMM010000013.1:0-1745 GCA_964432095.1 uncultured Burkholderiaceae bacterium
AGCTTCGGCGCTGATTGCGGTTGAAGGCCGCACCGGGCATGTTTTACTGCTGGGTCTGGGCGCGCTGTCGGTGTGGCATTTTGCGCCTCGCAAGTGGCGGCTACTGGGTGCAGTGGTGTGTCTAGTGGCACTCGCAGCCGCAGCCCTGCAGTCGCCCGCAGTGACCAAGCGAATCGCCGAAGGCAAGAAGGAATGGCAAACCTATCAATCCGGTGAGCAGATTATCACCTCCACCGGCTTGCGCATGGAGTTTGTGCGCAACAGCGCAGCCTTGGCCGCACAGCACCCAGCAGTGGGTGTGGGCTATGGCAACTTCGCCGATGCCTACCGCGCTTACACCGAGCCACGGTACAAGGCCAACACTGTGATTGCACCGCAATTGGTGAACCCGGACGTGACCAAGGCGCTCTACACCAGCAATCCGCACAACGAGTTCCTGATGCATGCAGCCAGCGGCGGAGTTCCAGGCGTATTGCTGTTCATCGCATGGCTGGCTGCTGCCGCATGGCTTGGCTGGCGTAGCGAGTCACCCTTTGCTCGCATGCTGTTTGGCATGGTCGCAGCCATGGCCGTGGGCTGCATGCTCAACTCCTTCTTGCTGGATGCAGCAGAAGGCCACTTTTATATCGCCACGCTGGCGCTGCTATTGGCCGGCATGCAGCATGGTAACGCCGCTGCGCAGACTTCGGTATGAGCGCAGTGGCCACACAAACCTCAACCGGAGACGATCGCTACGCGCGCCGCGAGGTGTGGGAATTGCTGCGCTCGATCACCCGAGCACACCGTGCGGGCTTCGTTGCAGCCTTGATTGCAGCTGCGGTTGCAGCAGCCACAGAGCCGCTGGTGCCGAAGATGATCGAGTGGTTTGTACAAACCGGACTGGTCAAGCGCGAGCCGTTTCCATTGTGGTGGATTCCTGCGGCCTTGATCGGCTTGTTCGTGGTGCGTGGCTTCAGCAGCTTTGCTGCGCAGTACTCGCTGGCATGGGTTGCACAGCGCTCGCTTGAGACGCTGCGCGGCCGTATGTTCACCAAGCTCATGACGGCTAAGCCTGCGCTGTTTCGCAACCAGCAGTCCAGCCAGTTGATCAACACCGTGGTCTACGAAGCGCAGACGGCTACCACGCAACTCGTGAATGCCACGCTCGTGGTGGTGCGTGACTCGCTCGTCGTCATTGGGCTGCTGGCGTATTTGCTCTGGCTCAATTGGCAGCTTGCCGCGATGCTGGCGCTGGTGTTCCCGGTGATTGGCTGGATCATGTCTTTCATCGGTAAGGCTTTGAAGCGTTTGTCAGCGCGGCAGCAAAACGCAGCCGACGAGTTGGGCTACGCCGTGGAGGAGAACACGCTTGCGCACCGTGTGGTGAGAGTGCAAAACGCACAAGCGCAAGAGACGGGTCGATTCGGCAAGCTGCTGCGCGATACTCGGCGCATATTTCTGCGTGCCGAGGCCACCGCCGCAGCAGGCACGCCGATCACGCAGATCGTCGCTTCCGTGGGTTTATCGTTCGTCATCATGTTTGCCGTGTCGCAAGCACGTGGCGCCGCTACTAATGTAGGCGAGTTCATGGGCTTTATCGTCGCCATGCTGATGCTGATCTCTCCCATCAAGGCGCTTGCCAATGTCAGCCAGCCCATCTCGCGCGGCTTGGCAGGCATGGAGCGAGCTCTTGCACTGCTAAACGCGCCCGACGAAGCCAGCAAGCCCAGCGCCTCCAACCCCAGCGCCTCGCACAACGTCTTCGT
>CAYSMM010000013.1:1755-17378 GCA_964432095.1 uncultured Burkholderiaceae bacterium
GCACGCCAGCAGGCACTCACGCAGGCATCGGTGCATTTTCGTGGTGTCTGTGTGGACTACGATGACGGCGGCGACAAGAGGCGCGTACTCGACGGAATAACGCTTGACGTGAAACCGGGCGAAACACTGGCGCTGGTGGGTGCTTCGGGCTCGGGCAAAACTACGCTCGTGAATCTGTTGCCAAGGTTTGTGGAAAGTACCGAAGGCCGCGTGGAGATCGATGGCACTGAAGTGCGTGACTGGCACTTGCCGGCGTTACGCAACGCCGTTGCACTGGTGAGCCAGGACGTGGTGCTGTTCAACGAAAGTCTGGCACATAACGTAGCCTTTGGCCGCGAGCGTGATGATCAGCGCGTACGCGCGGCGTTGCAAGCAGCACATTTGGGTGAGTTTCTAGCGAGCCTCCCGCAGGGATTGGACACGGAGATCGGCCACAACGGCAGCCTGCTTTCTGGGGGTCAGCGCCAGCGCCTGGCCATTGCCCGCGCTATTTATAAAGATGCGCCGATTTTGATCCTTGACGAGGCGACCTCCGCGCTCGACAGCGAGAGCGAGGCTCAAGTGCAAGACGCGCTTGAGCAACTCATGCGCGGCCGCACGGTCATCGTGATTGCGCATCGCCTGTCTACCATCGAGAGCGCCGACCGCATCGCGGTGATGGATCAGGGCCGCATCGTTGAAATCGGCAACCATACCGAGCTGCTCGCCCAAGGCGGTATCTATGCGCGTTTGCACGCACTGCAATTTGGAGTCTGAGTCATGACGAATTCACAAAAACCCTTCAGCCGCTTTCCGGTACCCGACATCAACACGCTACCGCAGGACTTGAAAGATCGAATTGCCGAGGTGCAGGCCAAGGCGGGTTTTGTGCCCAATGTGTTTTTAACGCTGGCACACAGACCCGATGAGTTGCGCGCGTTCTTTGCATACCACGACGCGCTGATGCTCAAGCCTGGTGGGTTAACCAAGGGCGAGCGCGAGATGATCGTGGTAGCCACGAGTGCGGCAAACAACTGCCTGTATTGTGTAGTGGCACACGGCGCGATCTTGCGAATCTACGAAAAAGCTCCCCTGATTGCAGACCAGATTGCCACCAACTATTTGAAGGCCGACATTACGCCGCGCCAACGGCTGATGCTCAGGTTTGCACTGAAGGTGTGCCGTCAGTCTGATGAATTGATTGAGGCCGACTTCGAGAAACTGCGCGACGCAGGCTTTAGTGACGAGGACATCTGGGATATCGGCGCGATCACCGCATTCTTTGGTATGAGCAACCGGCTTGCCAATATGACGAGCATGCGACCGAACGACGAGTTTTACCTGATGGGGCGAGTGCCCAGAAGTCAGTAATCCGTGACCGTTGAGCGCAGCAGCTCTACTCTAAGTAAAAAAACAATATTACTGATGCAAGTATATAATTTTATAAACACACCGAACAACCAGTGATTGCTGTATTCTAATACGTGTATTAAGCAAAATAAGATTTCTGGGTCAGTACTGATCACGAGTCATTGATCGCAGATTAGCGCTTACATCAATACGATATCGTACTGCTCCTGAGCGAACGCACTCTCCACTTGCATGGAGATGGGCTTGCCCACGAAGTCTGAGAGTGCAGCAAGGTGCTGTGACTCCTCTTCAAGAAACATGTCCACCACGCCCTGCGCTGCAACGATGCGAAACTCACGCGGGTTGAATTGCTTGGCCTCACGCAGAATCTCACGCAGTATTTCGTAGGCCACGGTACGCGGCGTCTTCACCTGCCCCTTTCCGGCGCAAGTGGGGCATGGCTCGCACAGCATGTGCGCCAGCGATTCGCGCGTGCGCTTGCGCGTCATCTCCACCAGGCCGAGCTGTGTGAAGCCGTTCACCGTCGTCTTGACGCGATCACGTGCCAGCGAACGCTTGAGTTCATCGAGCACTGCGTCGCGATGCTCAACGCTAGCCATGTCGATGAAGTCGATGATGATGATGCCGCCCAGGTTGCGCAGCCGAAGTTGCCGCGCAATGCTTTGCGCTGCTTCCAGATTGGTTTTGAAAATCGTGTCGTCAAAGTTGCGTGTGCCGATGAAGCCGCCGGTGTTCACATCAATCGTGGTCAGTGCCTCGGTCTGGTCGATGATGAGGTAGCCCCCCGACTTCAAATCCACACGCCGGGCAAGCGCCTTCTCGATCTCGGCATCGACGTTGAACATATCGAACAGCGGCCGCTCTCCGCGGTACAGCTGCAGCCGTGCGCTGACCCCGGGCATGTACTCCTGCGAGAACGCCGAGAGTTTGTCGAAGTTCTCACGTGAGTCCACCGAAATGGAGCGCGTGTCGTCATGCACCAGATCGCGTAACACGCGCTGAGCGAGGTTGAGCTCTTGATACAGCAAGGCAGGCGCAGCCTTGCGGCTCGCTGTGTCCTTAATGGCTGCCCAGGTCTTGCGCAGGTAGGCAATGTCGTCGGAAAACTCAGCGTCGGCTGCATCCTCGGCATTGGTGCGTACGATATACCCGCCAACCTTGCCGCCGTTTGCGGCGCGCTGCGCGAGAGTCGTGACGCGCGTTCGCAAATCGTCACGCTTGTCCTGCGTGTCGATGCGTTGCGATATGCCGATGTGCTCTTCCTGCGGCAAGTACACCAGCAAGCGCCCGGCGATGCTTACTTGCGTGGATAGCCGCGCACCCTTTGTGCCAATCGGATCTTTGATCACCTGCACCAGCAGCGTTTGCCCCTCGAACACCTGCTTTTCAATCGGCTGCTGCGTTGCTTGCTGCGGTTGCCTTGCAGCGGTTGCCGCTGCCGCCAAAGCTGAATCACTACCACTGTGATTGGCTCGCTCGGCCGCATACGGGCCCGCAGGCCACAAATCGGCTACATGCAAAAAGGCTGCGCGCTCCAGCCCCACATCGATGAAGGCGGACTGCATTCCAGGCAGCACGCGCACCACCTTGCCAAGATATACATTACCCACGAGGCCGCGCTCGAGGGTGCGCTCCACATGCAGCTCCTGCACTGCGCCATGTGCGATAAGGGCCACGCGGGTTTCTTGTGGCGAGATGTTGAGGAGTAACTCTTCAGCCATGATGGTTTATAGCTTAACCCGCGCCTGCTTCAGCAGTGCAGCCGTCTCAAACAAGGGCAACCCCATGATGCCGGTGTAGCTGCCCGAGATATGCTCAACAAATGCAGCGGCGCCTCCCTGAATCGCATACGCACCTGCTTTGCCGAATGGCTCGCCACTGGCCACGTAGCGGGCAATATCACGTGGACTGAGCGGCGCGAACCGAACATGGGAGATTTGCGTTACATCCCACACTTGCGTACCGCTTGCGACGGCAACACAAGTGAGTACACGGTGACGCACGGCACTGAGGCATTGCAGCATGCGTGCCGCGTCAGCCTTGCTTTGCGGCTTGCCCAGAATCTCGCTACCCAGGGCCACGGTGGTGTCGGCGCACAGCACGGGTGCATCGGGCAGACCACGCGCTTTACGCCGGGTTTGTGCGGCCGCGACTTTGGTCAAGGTCACCCGGCGCACATAACGGCCGGGTGTTTCGCCAGAGCGCACTTGCTCCAGCGCCTCGGCATCCTCGCACTCACCGGGTAACAGCATCTTGTACTGCACGCCCAGTTGCCTGAGCAACTCTTGCCTGCGTGGGCTGGCTGACGCTAGATAGATGAATGGATACTGCATACTCTATATAGTTTTATATTCCATACCATAATGCAGATAGTGCTTTATACAGGTGCAAGTAATAAGCTCTAGGACTTCTAATACTTACTCCCGATGATACGGATGCCCAGCGAGCAGGGTGTATGCGCGATACAACTGCTCGGCCAGTAACACACGGGCCAGTGCATGCGGCAAAGTCATATCTGAAAGGCGAATGGTTTGTGCAGCGCTGTGTTTGAGTGCATCGTCCAGGCCGTCGGCGCCGCCGATGACGAAGCACGGCGACAGTGACTGCAATTGCCAGCGTTTGATCTGATCAGCAAGTTGCTGCGTGGTGAGGCTGACGCCGCGCTCATCGAGCACCACGAGATGCGCACCTTTGGGCAAGGCAGCGCGAATGTGCGCGGCCTCTTTGGCCTTGACCGCATCGGCGCTGGTTGCCGCGCTGCGCTGCACGGCCTTCACAGGTTTGAGTTCGACACGCCAGTCCGGGGCAAAGCGCTTGAGAAAATCTGCGGCTGCTTCGTCAACCCAAGCGGGCATGCGCTGGCCGACCGCGACTATCGTAATGCGCATACGGGGGCGGCTGTGGGCCAGCTAGGCATGATCAAGATCCGTCAAAGCCCACCACGTCCAGCCCAAATCCCTGCATGCTCGGCATCTTACGCGCGTTGGCCAGCAGCCGCATCTTGCGCACACCCTCGGCACGCAGAATCTGTGCGCCAATGCCGTAGGTGCGTAAGTCCATGCGGTTGGCGCGTGCACTGTCCACCGCACCCCCATCCAGCGCCGCAAACTGCTGCGCGAGTTCTTCTGCGCTTTCCTGGCAGTTGAGCAGCACCATCACCGAACGTGGTGCCTCTCCCATACGTTTGAGCGCAGCATGCAGGCTCCATGAATGTGTGGTGGTCGATGTTTCCAGTAGATCGAGCATAGACAGCGGCTCATGCACGCGCACCAGCGTCTCGTGCTCGGCGGTGATGTCACCGCGAGTCAGCGCCATGTGCATGCTGCTGCTGGGTTTATCGCGGTAAAGCCGTGCGCGAAACTCGCCATGCGGCGTGCGCATCATGCGCTCGCCCACCAGTTGCACCAGCGACTCGTTTTGGCTGCGATAAGCAATCAAATCAGCAATCGTGCCGATTTTCAGCCCATGCTCGGCCGCGAACAGTTTGAGGTCGGGAAGCCGGGCCATGGTGCCGTCGTCTTTCATGATCTCGCAAATCACCGCAGCAGGCGTGTAGCCGGCCATCGCAGCCAGGTCGCAACCGGCCTCGGTGTGGCCGGCACGCACGAGTACCCCACCGGCTTCTGCGCGAATGGGGAAGATGTGCCCGGGCTGCACGATGTCACCGGGCTTGGCGTCCTTGGCCACCGCAGCCTGCACCGTGCGTGCGCGGTCTGCGGCAGAGATGCCGGTAGTCACGCCCTCAGCCGCCTCGATCGACACCGTAAACTTGGTACCGTACTTGGTGCCGTTGCTGTTGGCCATCAGCGGTAGGTTGAGCCGGCGGCAGCGCTCCTCAGTAAGTGTCAGGCAAATCAGCCCGCGCCCAAAACGCGCCATGAAGTTGATGGACTCGGGCGTCACCCGGTCGGCCGCCATGACGAGGTCGCCCTCGTTCTCGCGGTCTTCCTCATCCACCAGAATCACCATGCGGCCGGCCTCTAGCTCGGCTACGATCTCTGGCACCGAGGCCATGGACGCCACGCCACTTGGGCTACTGATGGCCGGCGCAGTGGAAGAAGAATTCAAAGGCACGACTTTGCTCATGGGGCACCTCGGTCAAGTGAGTAATGGTCAGCCGCATCGGTCTGCCGATAAGCCACAACATATTGTAGGCGCGCATCAAGGCCGCACAGGCGGCATGGGCACTACGCCTGCACTAGGTACGAACAATCGTCAACGTACCCTGGTTCGTGAGCATGCGCTCCAGGTAGCGCGCGACGAGATCAACCTCCACATTCACCTTACTGCCCACAGTGAGCATGTGCAGGTTGGTGTGCTCCAGCGTGTGTGGAATCAGTTGAATGTCGATCTCGCAACCCTGCAGGGTGTCGCGCACCTGGTTGACCGTGAGGCTCACACCGTTGATGACCACCGAGCCCTTGTACGCCAGGTAGCGCGCAAGCTGCGGCGCCACGCGCACGGTGAGCAAGCGCCAGTCTGCGCCCACGAGATCGAAGCGCAAAACCTCGCCTAAACCATCGACATGGCCTGTGACCATGTGGCCACCGAAACGATCGCCCGCCGCCATGGCCTTCTCCAGGTTCACCAGGCTGCCTTGCGCGTCCAGCCCGGCGGTTAGGCGCAAGCTCTCTGGAGAGATGTCGAATGAGAAGCGGTCTGAGCCGAGCTTCACCACCGTCATGCAGGCACCGCTCACGGCAATGCTGTCGCCCAGTTTCAGATCAGCCAGCCATGCAGATGAAACCGATACTTCCACCTGTTTACCAGATTCTCTGGCCTCTGATAGCAAGTAAACGCTTGTTACTGTGCCGAGTTCTGTGACAATACCGGTAAACATGAGTAGCTCAAAAACGCGAATGATTAAAGCGCGCAATGATACGCAGATCGTTACCAACGCGGGTCACGTCACGTACGTCGAGTTGCACCGCGTCCTTGAGCAAGGCTAGCGGGCCGATAGCCGCAAGCCCCTGCCCTTGCCCCAACAACTGGGGCGCGACATAGAGCACCAGTTCATCGACTATGCCGGCCCTGATCAACGAGCCGTTAAGCTTATAGCCCGCCTCGACGTGCAACTCATTGATCTGCCGCTTGCCGAGCTCTTGCATCATGGCTTTGAGATCAACCTTGCCTTGAGAGTCTGGCAGCGGCACGACGCTGTGACCCGCCGACTCGAACGCGTGCACCCGCGCGTCATCCGCCAGTCCGCAGAACACAGTGACTGCACCATCGGCAAAGTAGCGCGCAGCTAGTGGTGCGTCCAGACGGCTGTCTACCAGCAACTTTTCCGGCTGGCGTGGCGTTGATACAGCGCGTACATTGAGCTGCGGGTTATCGGCCAGCAGCGTACCCACGCCGGTGAGCACAGCGCAGGCCATTGCGCGGTAATGGTGGCCATCTGCGCGCGCAGCCTCGCCGGTAATCCACTGGCTCTGCCCGTCTGCAAGGGCCGTGATGCCGTCGAGCGTGGCAGCTGCCTTCATGCGCACCCACGGGCGGCCACGCTGCATGCGAGAGAAAAAACCGATGTTGACTTCGCGCGCCTCGTCAGCGAGCAAACCGCATTGCACCTCGATGCCCGCGTCGCGTAGCCGCTGCAGGCCCTGTCCTGCGACCATGGGGTTGGGGTCTTCGACTGCTGCCACGACACGTGCCAGCATGTGCGCGATCAATGCATTCACGCAAGGCGGTGTGCGCCCGAAGTGCGAGCAGGGCTCAAGCGTCACGTAGGCCGTTGCACCGGCAAGGTGATGCCCGGCTGCCAACGCGGCGTTGATCGCCTCGACCTCTGCATGATTGCCGCCTGCGCGCTGTGTGCTGCCCTCACCCAGCACGATACCGTCGCGCACGATCACACACCCCACGCGAGGGTTGGGTGAAGTCAGGTAAAGCGATTGCGCTGCGAGTTGCAGCGCGCGGCGCATAATCTGCGAATCAAAATCGGCTTGCAAGTTGAGGCTGATGAGAATTGCTATCGAATTCTAAGCTCCAGCCGCTTGTAGCTGGCCACCCGCTCGCCGTTGCGTAGTGCGGGCTCAAACTCGACACTCTTTACGGACTCGACCACAGCATTAACAAACACTTGAAGGGTGGGGCTGGCACCGGCAGGTTCGCGTACATCGACGCGCAGCACCGTGCCGGCGCGGCTGATCCACACATCGAGAACTAAGTGTTCAAGGCCCGCTGCTGCGATGCGGCCTACGTCGATCTCAGGCTCAGAAACGGGTATCGCAGGGGTGTCCAAGTCCTCCCGCGCCCAGAAGATCTCATCGCCCTCTTTACCCGCCTGCAGCACCACAGGAGCGCCCGCCTGTGGCAATGAAGGGCTCAATGCCTCTGCGGCAGGCACATTCGGCAGCAAATCTGTAAGCGCTTCGGGGGATAGTGGCGGACCTGATGCTGGCGGTGCCGCAGGAGGAGGCACCAGTAGCGGTGCAACGGAGAGTGGCGCTTCAACTGGCTGTCGCTCACTCGACGTTATGGGCCGCTGATCCACAGAGCTGGCGGCTACCGCTACAGAATTTGTAGCAGGCGGCTGCAAAGGCGATGCGGGTATCTGCACCCATTGCAAATGGGTAGGACGTAGCGATTGTGAACCAGAGCTGCTACCTGCAGGCCACGACGATACGGCGACCAACCACCATCCCAGCAGGTGCACGCCGAGCGATCCGGCAAGAGCGAAGACCAATTTCACCGCATCACCAGACTAGCGTATGCGCTTCACATAATTTCACGTACGCTTGGTTAGGTAGTACCAGGTTTGAAAAAGCTGCACTACCCTGGGCTCTCTGCCCTATTGTCGCCAGCAATAGGCCAACGCAGCAGCTTGATCAGCAAACTTCGAAGTGTCGAAATTCAGCATCGTGCGCAAACCTGCTGAATTGACTTGGAAGTCTCCACAACGATCATCTGCCATCGGGCCCGTCCGAACCAGACTAATGGTATATGTGCGCGGCGCGACTGCATTGAGCACAAAGTTGTACTGAGCTGGGCCCGAATCACTTTGAATCGGTGACCTCGTAAACTGACCAGTAAAGACGGTATTGTCGCCCGACGTGCTTTCATATGTGAAGTTTTGCGAGTAGTAGCGCTCCAGCCAGCCTTGGGCAGATACTAGATCAGATACGGCTTTCGCTCGCTTACTGCGCCGCACGTACTCTTCATACCAAGGGTACGAAATTGCTGCCAGAATACCGACAATTGCGACCGTCACCATCAGCTCGATAAGTGTGAACCCTCGAGCCCGATCCGTTGTTTTACTGATGTGCTTCATTGTCACTTGCTTACTCTACTAGTTGCAATCTAAAGTATTGCAGGTCTTCACGCCTGGGATCTCACGCCAAAAGACGCGTTTCGATGCTTCGGGTAAGGTAATTGTGGGTGGCTGTACACCGCCGCCACCGCTGCCGCCACCACCTGGGCCAAGATTGCGCGAATCTTGAGTAATAACACGAACTGTGCTGCCGGTTGATATCAGCGCAATAGGAGACCCGCCAGGAATCGACACTGCCGACGGGCGGCCGGCACCCTCAAAGCGCAAATCGGATGGGCCACCATTGAACGCGTCCAGCAACATTAAAAAACCGGAATTACTGGAGTTACAGTCGGTTGATGTCGCGTCAGGGAAGATGCTATTGAACAGAAACGCGCCATCCCCCAAACGGAATGGATTAAAAATCAAGGTCTCTGACGGTGCGGGTAGATCAATGAACCAGCCATCAGTGGTCGTCCAATCCGTAATTGGGTTATTGGTAATGGTACGAGTCTTGCCGTCAACCGATGTAGTCAGTTTCTGTTCCACTAAAGTGGATCGCGCCACTACAGTTGCTGTACGGCCAGGGCCGTCCCAAACCCCATAGAGCGAGTCCACACGCGCACTCGGATAGTCAGGGTCATCGATGGATTGCCCTGTACCGACTCCCACCATATACCCCCCAAAGGGATGAGGGACAGCAGTGGGAGTTGCCGTAATGGGTTGAATCACACCGCTAGCCGTACGTGCCTGGAACAGAGGTTTGCCAGCGGTTGTCACATCATCCGTCAGCGCTGCACGCCATTTGCTCGAGTCATTACTGCGAATGATGAACTTCCAAAGATTACCCTTCAGATCACCTGCGTACACAATGTCAGCTGTGCCATTACCGTCCTCGTCAATCGGTAGTACACCAGACAAACCATTATTCGGACCAGCACCAGCCGCACCAGTATCGAGCTTTACATA
Source organism: uncultured Burkholderiaceae bacterium (assembly GCA_964432095.1). Classification (GTDB taxonomy): domain Bacteria; phylum Pseudomonadota; class Gammaproteobacteria; order Burkholderiales; family Burkholderiaceae_C; genus CAYSMM01. The sequence goes on from CAYSMM010000013.1 coordinate 11,327, forward strand.
CCTGCCTGACCAACCAGTTGGCGACGGGCCCTCTGCATACAGAATGAACAATGCTGCTTTACCGGTTCCAGCCGTACCGTCTGCAGCATCGCTGCGGTAGCCGTTAGGCATGATCACTGCCCAGCGGCCATTGTTGAGCTTCACGATTTGCGAAGGTTGCTGGTTGGATGCGAGTCTCGGAGTTGAAAGGATGTTACCCAGATCAGCATCATGCTGATCAGTAAATTCCCATGCAAAGGCGTTAGTTGCGTCAGTATCGCTTGAGAAATTCACTCCCGATGTCACGTCGAGCGCATAGATGCCGTGTCCGCCACGCCCCAAGGCACCAAACAAATAAGAGCGCCAATTACCGCCAACATTTACATCGCCGCCGAATGGAGAGCCATCCACCATAGCTTGTGTAGGTGCATTCGGATAGGTCGTTGCAGCTAGCCTACTTGCCAACTTACCGGGTGAATAAGAGAAGAGCGCCGCACCATCACTACCCCGGAACGCATGTAACATCCCGTCTGTAGTGCCCGCAAATACCATTGACTGACGAGCCGAGCGCGCTTCCTTGAATGCCGTATAAGTCGGATCTGCGGGGAAGAACACCGCCCGAGGCGGGGGCATGACCCAAAGCTGCGAGTTTGTGATTGCGCCCATGATCGAATCTGGCGCACGCTCACGGAATTGCTGTGATCCGTTTGGTATTTCGTTGGTACGGTCACCACGCAAGTAAGCGACACGCGCTTCACCTAGCCCGTCAGAGCTGCCGCCAGGCCCGGTGTTGAGCAACGCTTGTACGTTATTCGGCGATGCACTTGGCAAACTAGCCCAAACAAAAGGTAATGCAAGCTGACCCGAATTGGTAATAAATGTCCGCGTTACTCCAGTAGGAGGATTGAGCATTTGCTCATGTGCTTTCCACGGCGAGGAGGTGAAGAAGCCGTTGCTATCGGCAACATAGCCTTCGACAAAGCCAGCTCCCTTATCTAACCGAAATGATGAGAAAACTGCAATATTTCCCTCGCGGAACGCGGCAGATGCAAACGCGGGTGCTGCACTGGCCGGCTGCACGATATCGTTCAGTGCCACGCGCAGCGAGCGCTCCAACTCAGCCGGATTCACAGCGTAGAAAAACGTGTCTGGAATGCCATCAGACCCAGGTGTACCATCCTGCTTTTTTGCATCCCATTCAGACGTCAAGTCCGGCAGATTATTGGCAGACGCAAGAGCATCAACAAAGCCACCGTACTTGGCTGCGTACCACATCGGATCCTGCAATGTCTGCCCAGCACTCGCAGTCAAAGATGCTGTGTAAGTTGCTTCAGTAAAACCCTGATTCTTACGGCAATCAACGCAGCCCCCGGAATAGCCATCTGAGCTATCGATATCCACATTGGGATGATTCGTCCCATCCGGTCGAGTTACAGGCAGGATGGTGGGATCATCAAATCGGAACCCTAAAATGCCTGAGTGGAAATGCACGCCGTCACGATCCGTACCCGATATGGTGTAGCCAAACCCTTGAGGGTTAGCAGTAGCATCGGCAAACGTCAGCGTACGAACTTTAATCGTATCGCCAACCGCCTCATACTCGATAAGCCCAGAAGCATCTTGGTCGTAGTCGCCGCCTTGCTCTGAGTCTTCCCAAATCACCAGAAACCGACCAGCTCTACGTGTGACAGCACCCAGCGCGTCCACGTCTTGGGTTTCGGACACGACGCGGAAATCGACCAGCGTACCGCCACCCACCTTGTTGTACCTGCGTGTAGTAGTGTCATAGCCGCCCAAGCCGAGTAGGTAGGACGGTTGAATCACGACCAGGCGATTACTTCCTGGCGTACGAATTTCAATTCGCGGGGTGCCAGTCGCCAAGGCAACCCCATAGCTTTTTACCTTTAGCCCACGATCTTCAGTCCCAGCAGGAATATCAGTCCGGATTCGATTCGTATTGGCGTAGAACGCGGCACCAGACATATTGAAGCTGCCCTGATATGTCGGTGCATCCGGGCAGAGGCCGCGAATATCAGCCATGTTCAATATGTCTTTGGCAGTACAGAACCCTGGCCCTGCGAACCGCTTGGTATTGTTGATTCCTTCTTGGGTACCAATTGAATTCACAAGGGTTCCGACAGCGGTTGCACTGATGTCAGAAAATGAGCCCCACTGATCTCCGTCATACGAAATTGCACTCGCGTTGAAGTTGATCGCATTGATTGGCCGGCATTCCGGCTTGCCCCACTTGGCGTTGGCCGCTACCCTAGTTGCTACATTGGTGTGCTTGGCGAATGGATCAACCCATGCTTGAATCGACAACCCCAGCACGCCCTCGCGCGTACCTGAAGGGTCATACGTAAAAGCAGTGTTCGCGGTCTTACCCCCGAGGTAGCGCAAGCTCTCTAAGAAAATCTCACCTATCGGATTACCCCAGCTGGAGCATCGCCCATCACTAAGACCAATCAGCTGGTAAGGGCAGTTATCGCGCCCATTAGCAATATCGGTACTTCCCAAATAGCTGCCGTTATCACCTCCTGCGCTGGTGTAACCATAACCATAGATGCGTAACCGATTCAAGGTTCTCACGATACCGGCCGCGTTGGTAAACGTCCCGTTGGTGGTAACATTCACTTCGTTGCGGAAGCTACCCATATTGCTACGTAATACGCCGCCTGAAATATTACGGTCGTAGCTGCCCGTCATGAGGCCAAATTCAGCCTGCTCGTTTTCTCCATACTCATGTAATAAACCAGTGGGCTTAAGACTGCTGCCATAAGCCTTACACTTCTGACCGTTCGTCGAATTCAGCGTGTTGACGTTCGCATCGCATGTGACCACGCGTACGTTGTAGTCGGGACCGTTACCACTGACTTTTAACCCATTGGCCGCTGCATCAGGGCTATTGCCCGCGGCAGGGAAACCAGTTACTGCGGCTGAATTGCCGTTTCCGCCACGGTTAAAGTTTTGCCCGGCCGAGTTTTGCTCGTTCAACCAGTAGCACTGAAAGCGCTCGTTGGCATTCCATAACTCATAGTTCCCGCGTGCAACGCGCATGAGTGGCGGGTTGGTGTTGGTTTGCGAACGGATGTTCGCGCCACCGCCTGCATCTGTAGTGGTATTGCAAATGGTGATTTCACTTTCGTTGAATGGGGTCAGCCGCGCGATATCTGAGCCACCGTAGTACTTGGCAAACGAGTGCGCGTCCATCGGCAAGTACTGGCGCTCAAGCACGGTCTCTGTGGCTGTGTCGGTGCTACGCATGCCCCCATAGAGAATCTTACGTACCACATCCATGCGCGTCATCGTGGCCCAGTTCAAAAAGTTACCGTTCCAGTCGCCGCTGCAGTAGCCAGCCGCATCTACCGCTGCAACGGGCTCGAAACGGCTATTTTGATAGCGATAGCACAGCCTTGAATCGAAGTAGCCGTAGTAGGTAATTGAATGCTTATAAGTGCGGTCAATCACACCATCGCCATCGAGGTCGGAATACTCGTTATATGCGCGGTAGTGCAACTGATGATCACGCGAAAGATTCAGCATGATCATGGGCTTGCGAGGCAGGTTTTCGCTGTGTGGCGGCAGCACTGGCAAATCCCCAGGTGCAGCATACGTCGCCGAGAGCATCCCTGCATTGGCCACTAGCAGTACGGCAGCGAATACATTCTTGACTATTGTTGACATAACAATTCCTATTAGGCGCGCAACTAAGACGCCAGCTTAAAGTCCAACCGTAGTTCTGACTGCAACATAACTTCGGTCCTAGGGTTGGCACCAAATCCACGTGCGGTAATTCGATACTGGAATGCGGATGAACCTGCTACTCTGCGAGTCTCAATGATGTACTCCGGCTGTAGCCCCACCCCTTGGAAAACGGCCGCGCCAGTAAACGTCCCGATTGGCACGCCTCCGGCAAAATCGCAACGCGCCAGCTTATCGGCTTGGTTGTTATTCCACTGCCCTCCATTAGCGACTCTCTCCCATGGAGCCTTAGTGGCGTAAAACGAATCGTCACGCCACGCACACTGCCCACGAATGCAGGTGTCGGTCCATTGCCGCTCGTCTAACCCGCTTGCATCCGAAAGAAATGGCCGCTCAGGCAAACCAGAGGGCCCCCCAAAGACCCTGGAACACCGGGCTCCAGCCAAGGGAAATACCGAAGGAGGGTCGCCGGGCTTGGGATTTGGATTCATCCTTAGATCATTTTCTGCATCACGAAGCGCCGCCTCTGCAGCTTGCAACGCGAGGTTGCGGTCTAGCTGATTGCGCGCCAGCCGCTCACCCAAGGTAGCACCTCGCATGGAAAACACGGCTACCCCAGTCAGTATGACCATGAAAACTAATACGAAAAAGAGGACTACACCGGACTGCCCCTTAACCGGGCGAGCACGAAAACAACCTAGGCGATTCACAATGCCACCCCGCTTCGGTTACGCAGTGAAACAGTGGTTCGAAAAGCTCTCTGAATCGAGCCATCACCCGTGCCAACGACCTCTGCTCCATTGCAATCAGTAAACTGCCCGACTTGCTGGGTGTTAATCGTTGCTGTGTTTGCCTGTGTAGTCATCAAGATGCAGATCTGAGCAGAGACCACACGCCGCCATGGGGAGAATGTGTACTTAATCGATGATGCTCCACTCGCAAGACTTTCTTCTAAGGGGGGCAGAGCGGTAACTTGCGCTGCGGTGAGGTAGCGCAGGTTACCTGCGGAAATGATGTTGCCGTCAGCGTCGAAATCTGGCACTCCATAGCGCAGTACAAACTGCTCCACGCCAAGAAAGATGGGCTGAAACACCGCGCTAGCGCCAGATAGGTTGCCGTTGCCAGCACAACCCAACGCGCCCACTATCTTCGTCGATTCGCCTTCACGTTGAACAGTTGCACTTCCAACCCGTATGACGTTGATCGTTTGCACAGGACTCGGCGGGACCGTAGTGTTGCGCCCTGTGTTCCACGCATCGCCGCTTGCAGCGCTCGCCCCACCGCTGCTGGACGGTATCAGACGCTGCCGCAAACAATCTGTGCCTCTTCCAGAAAAACTGTCCGGTGTGAACTCATTGGTGAAGTAACTCACAACTAATGAATCCGTACCGTTGTATGAAGCGCCCGCGCAGTTTGGAGCACTGGCCTGCGAGTTGTAGTTGAGCTGAACATCATTTCCATCACAGGCAAACAGGCCGTGCATGCGCCCCCCAGTCAGCGGTGTGGTCTGCGCCGAACCTGCGAAAAACATGGCAGCCCAGGTATCGGGTTGGTTCTGTGCGTCACGGAAGCGCAAGGTCGGCAGTGACCATGCCATTTGCAACTCGCGTGCAACAAATTCCAAGGCTTGTCGCCCCTGCTCGTTGATCTGCGCATCAAGGTCTACTGTGCGCGCCGTTTGCCGGCTGAAGAGATACACATACGAAGCGGCCGCGATCACGGCTAGACCTATCGCAATTGCGACTAAAAGTTCAAGAAGTGTTAGGCCACCGCTTCTACTTCTGTTTGACTGCGAGATACGCATCGTAGCCACTCCTACAACACAACAACTGTGTTGATACAACGCACTCCTGCAGGCGCAGCGGCTGCGGCTGGGCAACATACGCGCGCGGCAGCTCCGGTGGTTGCTGGACTGCATACGGGTGTCGTCAACAATTTGCCGGCGTTATCTACATTGTCTTTATCAAACCACATCAACGTAGCATTAATGCCGCCGTCGGGAATCTGAACCGTTTGCAAGGCGGCGCCGGGCAGCAGTGTTGAAGCAGAAGTCAGCACACGATTCATGTCCCAGCTGGCCAATTGAGTCGCGTTGCAGGAATTAGTAGCGCAGTCCACCGCTGCGACAGGCACCAAGCTGGCTTGCTGCGTATCATAGTCAGCAGCCCGTAAATATGGCGCGATGAGCACCGGGTTCTCGCGGCCAGGATTTGAGCGCACGCGCTCTGCGTAGTCGTTGATTAGCACAGAAGCTGAAGCACGCGACCAAGCACCTTGCTGGTACTTCAGCGCCAGTGCTTGCAGCGATGCAATCCCCAGCATGCCGACGGCCATGATCACGAGCGCAACCAGTACCTCAATCAGAGTTGCA
>CAYSMM010000014.1:0-2451 GCA_964432095.1 uncultured Burkholderiaceae bacterium
TGCGTTCTGCGCTTTCGCGGCGGCCGATCACGATCACGGTTTCGCCCCTGCGGATTTCAAGGTTCTGCAGGCGCTTGGCTTCCGTCGCCTGCGCATATGCATTGCCTGACAGGCCCTGCACGGATGCGAGCATGCCGCTGGTGGTAGCAGCCGCGAGTACAAGACAAAACACCGAGGCGGTGGTGACGAGAGAGGTTTTCATCTTCATGCCTTACTGCTGAGTCTTTTCGTTGAATACTTGTTTATTGATTTACGCGAGAGGTCTTTTGAGTTCCAGACTTGCCCACATAATGGATGGGGGCTCGTCGATGTATGCAATGTAGTGCGCGTCTTCGCACAATACGAGCGCATTGCGACAAAACGTCGAAAAGTCGGATTGAGTTGCATGCAATCGCAACTTACGCGCCGTATGCGCAAGCCTTGCGGCACGGTTGCAGCGATTCGCGATCACTGGTCATCAAGCCGCAATAAATCGTTGCGTGCCATACATAATCACTGCTGAGGCGCCTGATCGCAGAGGTTTCAAATCGCTGCGCTACATGCGCGCCGCATAATGAGCTACTCAGTAACCATCATGGAACGCAAAACAAGCCAATGCCGCAACTGCGGTGCATTTGCCCCCGATGCGTATTGCCCGAGTTGTGGTCAGGAGACGCGCGAACACCCGCCCACGTTCTGGGAGTTCGTGCATGAGTTCGTCACGCACTATCTGGCGCTTGAAGGCGCGCTGTGGCGCAGCCTCAAGGCCTTGCTGTTCAAGCCAGGGTTTTTAACGCTGGAGTATCTGGCGGGTCGCAAGCGCAAGTACGTGCTGCCCTTGCGCCTTTACCTCACCATCAGCATTTTGTTCTTCGTTGCATTGCGCATCGGGGCGTTGCTGGCTCCGGGCGAATTGATGAAGACGGATTTAAAGCTCAACCTGGGCCAGAACAGCGAGATCACGATTGTCGATCTCGGCTTTACCAGCGTAAAACGTAATGCCGACGGCACTGTCACATGCACCTTGCCGCAAGCGCTGTGCACGCGCATCACCGAGCGCCTGAGTTCGTCGCCGCAGGAGATGGTACAGCGCATTGTGCAGGTGCCCGGCGAGCTGCTGGCCAACTTTTCGTCTGCGATGTTTGTGCTGCTGCCGGTGTTTGCCTTGTGCCTCAAACTGCTTTACCCCAAGCAGCCTTATGGCACGCATGTGGTGTTTGCGCTTCATCAGCATTGCCTGTGGTTTTTGCTGATGCTGTTGCTGATGCTGCCGTGGTGGCCCGCACTCGTCGAGGCGCTTATCATGGCTTGGCTCGTGTCCTATGGCTTCATCGCGCTCAAGCGCGTGTATGGCAGCGGATGGTTAGTCACCATACTCAGCGGCCTCGTAGTGGGCACGCTCTATCTCACCGCATTGGGCGTGGTTACTACAACGCTTGCGATATGGGTGTTCATGGTGTGAAGCAACAGCGCGATAGCGGCTAATACATATATTTGTATATGCCACTTACCGCGCAACAGCAGGGCGATAAGTGGCCTAATCTATATGCAGTATCGGGTTTGAGGTGACTGGTGAGGCCTACCAGAGCTTGGCGCAGTGGCCTGACAGTACAAACGGCGTTGAGGGCTGTGCACCTGCCGCAGGTGCGGCGGGCTCAAACGACGCGGCCAGCCGCGGCACCTTGGCAAACAGCTTTTCTGCGGTGTTGGTGAGTACGATTTCACCTTTGCTGTTGGGTTTAGGCGCAGCCGGCAGCGTGCCCACGGCAAACGGCGCACCCTCCGCGGGCAATGCCCACAGCACCAGCACTTGCCCGGTGGGTACCTCCACGGCTTGCAGCATCTTGATGTGGAGTTTTTTGCCATGGCGCGTGCTGCTGGCCAGCACGGTGGCCTTGCCATTCGCGTCGGTGAGCAAGCCCACATAGCTTTGCGGCAGCATCTCGCGGCTTTGTGCTACCTCGTCGAGCGACACGAAGCGATCGGGCATCCATTGCACCAACCCCACCGTGAGCGCGGCGCCCATCGCAAAGCCAAGCACAGGCCTCCACAAGTTGCTCCACCACGTGCTTGTGCTCTCGGGCTCGCGTGCGCGCATGCCGCCGCCTATGGCCGACTCTATGGCGTGCCACAACTGCGAAGGCGGCGCTTCGGGCTCCATGCCTTGCGTCAGCCTGGCAGCGCGATCCTCCCAAGCGGTGACGGCCTGCCGCGCCTCGGGCAAGGTGCGCAGCAAAAACTCAAAGCGCCGCCGCGCACGCCCCGTGAGCGTGCCCACCACATACTCTGCGGCCAGGCGGTCAAGCAGCTCGGGCCGGTTGTAATTCATGTACGGCCCGCCGTGGCTGATTCACTGTCCAGGCATTTCTTGATGTGCTCCAGCCCGCGCCGCACCCAGGCCTTGACGCTGCCGATGGGCGAGTTCATGTGGCTGGCCACTTCGCTGTGGCTCATGCCGTGATAGAACGCCAG
>CAYSMM010000014.1:2461-8869 GCA_964432095.1 uncultured Burkholderiaceae bacterium
CCCTTCGCCGTGGGGCTCGACAACCCCACGGAGATCGCGGGGACGCCGGTCACGACCTACGACTGGATCCCGTTCACCTTCCCGTTCAACCTGACCGGCCATCCCGCGGCCTCCGTCCCCGCCGGGTTCACCGCCGACAGGCTGCCGATGCATTCGCGCACGGCCATCGCGTCAGCTGCCACCGCCAGCAGACCGCTGGGGTCGGGCCGCTCGTCGGCGTATTCGCGCAGCGTACCATCTTCGTCGTCCATGTCTTGCTCGATTTCCACTTCGCGTTCGCGCTTCTGTGAGCGCAGCACGTCCAGCGCCTTATTGCGCACGATCGCGATCAGCCACGTCATCGGCTGTGCCAGCTGTGCCTCATAGCTGCCCGCGCGGTGCCACACGTTCACGAATGACTCCTGCAACACATCTTCGGCCAAATCCTTACGGTTCAAGATACGGCTGGCCACTGCAAACAGATGCGCGCTCGTGGCGTTATATAGATGAGCAAAGGCCTCGCGGTCGCCCAGGGCGGTGCGTGACAAAAGTTGCTGAAGATCAGGATGTGAAGACATGATGGAAACAGACAAGACAGTGTAAGAAAGCGCTCAACGGGCCGCAAGTGCGAACGCAGCAATCGTGAGAGCGGCGTGTGCGGCCGCGCAGCAAGTAGCCATGCGCAAGAGCTGCGGCGCGACGCCATCTGTGAGAGCGCCCGTTTACGCCGGGAGTTCATGTCGTAAATGTTCTATGACTATTACTACGTAGAGTTCATATCTATAAGTGATTAAATATATGCAGTAAACATTATTTACTCATAGCAGTAAAGAAGGTGGCGACGCGTTTCTTACATTTCGGAGCCTGCAATTGGCGCTGCAGTCGCCTCCACTCATCAACCTTGAGCGTAGTTTTTCAGGCCAGCCGCACACGGCTTTAGCGAGCTGGGCATAAATCAAGATCGAGGAAGTTTTCATGATTGCATTGGTTCAATCACGCGCGTCCGACACGCGCCCCAAACCCGCTGCCAGCCTGCTCGACGCACGCAGGCTGTCTGTCACGACCTGCAGCGCCCGCGCGTTGGATCACTTTGAGCAGGGCCTGGAGAAGATGATTTCTTATCGCGGTGACGCGATGGCCGATGTGCAGGCCGCGCTCGAGGACGACCCGCAATTCGTCATGGCGCACGTGCTGCGCGCCAACCTGCTGCTGACCGCAGTAGAGCGCCGCTTCGTGCCCGATGCGCTAGCCAGCTTGCAAGCCGCGGAGGCTGCGGCAGTGAAGGTCAAGGCCAACAGCCGTGAGCGCGCGCACATCGCCGCAAGCCGCTTATGCGCGCAGGGGCGCTGGGAGGAAGCGCGTGCGGCATGGGCTGCGATCACACATGACCACCCGCTCGACGTGCTGGCTCTGCTGTGCGGCCACCTGTTTGATTTTGCATGCGGCGACAAGCACATGCTGCGCGACCGTGTGGGCCATGTGTTACCCGCGTGGAGCAGTGATGAGGCGTTGTACTCCTATGTGCTCGGGCTTTATGCGTTCGGCCTGGAGGAGTGTGGCCAGTATGACGCGGCTAGCTCGATGGCCGAGCGTGCGCTGCAGATCGAGCCGCGCGACGCCTGGGCGGTGCATGCCGCAGTACATGTGATGGAAATGCAGGGGCGGACGCAAGAGGGCATTGCATTTCTTGTTGGGCGCCAAGCCGACTGGGCCTCTGACAACGGATTTGCGTACCACAACTGGTGGCACATGGCGCTGTTCCACCTCGAACTGGGCGACACGCATAGTGCGCTCGAGCTATGGGATACGCGCATTGCAAACCTGCAACCCGAATTGAGCCTGCAACTAGTCGATGCCACGGCCTTGCTGTGGCGCCTGCGGCTACTGGGTGCCGACACGGGTGAACGTTTCGCGCGCATGGCTGCGCTGTGGCAGCAACGGGCCGAGATGGAAACAGGGTTTTATGCGTTCAATGATTTCCATGCAGCCTTGGCCTATATCGGTGCTGGCGATGTGCCCGCTGCAGAGCGTTTGCTGCGGGAGATGCCGCAGCGTGTGCCCGAAGATGCGCGGGCCAGCAACGTGATGATGACGGCTGAAGTGGGTGAGCCGTTAGTGGCTGCCATGGTGGATCTTGCGCAGGGTCAGCCAGCTCATGCCGTGCAAACGCTTGAGCCGCTGCAACAGACGGCATACCGGTTTGGCGGCAGTCATGCGCAGCGCGACATCATCACGCAAACCTTGCTGGCTGCGGCCATCGCCAGTGGCGACACCGCGGTGGCAAAGAGACTTGCTGTGAATCGGCTGATGAGCAAGCCCGACAGCCCGCTTGCGCAGCTTTGGGCGCGGCGTGTGGCGGCGATGCCGCCAGCCCGCCGCTAGTGGTAATTGAGCTCTATGGCCTTGCCGCGAAACACACGGTAACTGAAGACCGTGTAGCCGATGATGGCGGGCAACACGACCAGCGCGCCCACGAGGATGATGATGAGGGAATCGGGTGCGCTGGCGGCCTGCCAGATCGTGATTTGATCCATCACCAGGTATGGGAACAGACTGTAGGCCAGGCCATAGAAAGCCAGTATAAAGATGCCGACCGTGCAGCCGAAGGGCACCCAGTCACCATAGGAGTTGTTTTCGGCCAGGCGCTTCGGTAGCCGCGCCAGCGAACGCGCGATGATGAAAAACAGCAGCACTGTGGCCAGCGGTATCGGCGCCAGTAGCACGACGTATGGCAAGGTAAACCACTTGTTGAAGATATTCTCGCTGGCAAGCGGTGTGGCCAGCGAAATGGCCATGATGCCAACTGCCGTCAACCCCAGCGCGTGTTTAGCCCAACCAACGGCTTGCTGCTGCAGCGCGCCTTCAGTTTTCATGATCAGCCATGTAGCGCCCAGCAGCGCATAGCCTGCGGTCAGGCACAGCGCAATCAGTGCTGCGAAGCCCACGCTCGTCCAGCTGCGATCCAGCCCGAGGATATAGAGCCCAAGCATGTAGCCTTGCGACAGCGCCGCCATGAATGAGCCGGCGAAGAATGCGCGATTCCACCACTCTTTGTGCGCCGCGCGCGCCTTGACGCGAAAGTCAAACGCCACGCCACGCAGAATCAATCCAAGCAGCATCACGGCAACTGGCAGGTAAAGCGCACCCAATATCACACCATGCGCTAATGGAAATGCTGTCAGCAAGATACCGACGCCGAGCACCAGCCAGGTTTCGTTGGCGTCCCAGAACGGGCCGATGCTGGCAATCATGGTGTCTTTGTCGCCGTCGCTGGCGCTGCGCAGCAGGATGCCCACGCCCAGGTCGTAACCGTCCAGCACGCCATACACCAGCATCGCCAGGCCCATGACGGCCATGAAGATGACAGGCAGCCATTCATTGAAGCTCATGCTGTGGCCTCCGTCAGCGGGCCGCGCGGCAGTCGTATTTCACTCGCTGTATCGGAGTAGGCCGCTTTACGCGCCATGTAGAACACCACCGACACATAAGCGACGGTCAGCAACACATAGGTGATCAGATACATGCCCAGCGTGGTGCCCAGCATCACGGGGGGAATCTTCGCGGCGGCCTCCGCCGTGGTGAGCACGCCGTACACCAGGTAGGGCTGGCGGCCGATCTCTGTGACGTACCAGCCGGCTACAGTGGCCACCCAGCCCGAGAACGTCATCGCCACCAGTCCCTTGAGCAACCAGGGCCTGAGCTCGCCGCCATAGCGTCGGCGTTTGAGTTGCCACACCGCAAGCCACGACACGGCCAGCATCAGTAACCCGACGCCAATCATGATGCGAAACGAATAGAACACTTGGGCCACGGGCGGATGTTGACCCTTGAACTCGTTGAGCCCTTTCACCTCACCGTCCCGGTCGTGCGTGAGGATCAGGCTGGCCGCGTTCGGCACCTTGAGCTCAAAATGGTTCTTACGTTGCTGCGAGTCCGGAATCGCAAACAGCCGCAGGTCTGCGCCGCGCTCGGTATCCCAGATGCCTTCCATCGCGGCCACCTTGGCCGGCTGATGCTCAAATGTATTGAGCCCGTGTAGATCACCCAGCAGGATTTGCAAGGGCATTAGCACCGCAGCCATCAGGATGCCAGTGCGCAGCGCGGCCGCTACGGCCGGGGCCTTGTCGCCGCGCAGCCAACGATAAGCCGATACACCCGCGATCAGAAACGCTGCTGTGAGAAAGCACGCGGTCATCATGTGCGAAAAGCGGTACGGGAACGAGGGGTTGAAGATGATCGCAAGCCAGTCTGTGGCGTGCGCCACCAGGTCGCCCGCGGCATTGGGCCGCATCTCAAAACCCACGGGCGTTTGCATCCAGGAATTGAGCACCAGTATCCAGAACGCCGACAGCGTGGTGCCCACGGCCACCAGCACGGTGGCCAGCGTGTGCACGCGGTTGCTGACGCGCTTAAAGCCGAACAACATGATGCCGAGGAAGGTGGCCTCCAGGAAAAACGCCGTCAGCACTTCATAGGCCAAAAGCGGGCCCGCGATGTTGCCGACCGTCTCCATGAAGCCGGGCCAGTTGGTGCCGAACTGAAAGCTCATCGTGATGCCACTGACCACGCCGAGCGCAAAGGTAAGCGCGAACACCTTGACCCAGAACATATAAGCATCCATCCACTTGCCGTCTTGCGTGGCATTGAAGCGCAGCTTGAAAAACAGCAATACCCAAGCGAGCGCAATCGTGATCGTGGGAAACAGAATGTGGAAGGTGATGTTGGCGCCAAACTGCATGCGGGCCAGCAATAGCGGATCCATGGTGATACTCCTCGATTAGGTGTGACGAGCCTACGTCTGACCGCGTCCCCCGCGCACCACCGAGAGCTGGCTTTTGAACTCCAGGAATTTTTGTACCCGCGCGCCCAGCTTCATCAATTGCTTGAGAGTTTGCTCATCCAGGCGCTGAACGTCGGTGAACCAGTTGGTGGTGAGCTCAATCAGGTCGTGCATAGCCTTCAGGCGTTTTTGCGCATGCTGCTCCTCGGGGCTGGAGGGCGACTCCAGCAGCGCATCGCGCAGCATCGACAGTGTCGGGTCAACCTCGCGTTTGCGGCGTTCGTCGGCCAGCGTACGGAAAATCGCCCACACGTCGTCGGGGGCGCTGAAGTATTCGCGGCGGTCGCCAGGTAAGTGTTGCAGGCGCACCAGGTTCCACGACTCCAGCTCCTTGAGTCCCATGCTGACGTTGGAGCGAGAAAAGTCCAGTGCCTCGGCAATCTCATCAGCGTTCAGGGGTCGGTTGCTCACGAACAGCAGCGCGTAGATCTGGCCCACCGTGCGGTTGATGCCCCAGCGGCTGCCCATTTCGCCAAAGTGCAGCACGAAACGCTGAATGATGGGTGTGAGGTTCATGCTGAATCCTGTATTTTCAAGAATTACTGAAAATATAGGATATCAGAAATAACCTTGTAATCGACTAAGATATTAATACTCAATATAGTAAACGTTCATGTCTGGTTGACTATAAAAATGAAAAAGATATATACACTATAAGGTATTCCGGAATCCGGATTTCAAATCAACCTAACCGGAACGGTGTTGCGCGCAGCCGCTGGCCTGTGGCGGCAAAAATGGCGTTTGACAAGGCCGCGGCCACCGGGTGCGACATTTGCTCGCCCGTGCCCGTGGCCAAGCCGCCGCTGTTGATGAGCACGGTATCGATGGCCGGCATTTCATCCATCGCCAGCAGCGGGTAATCATGAAAGTTGCTTTGCTGCACGCGGCCGTTTTCAACCGTGATGGCGCCTTTGAGCGCAGCCGTCAGGCCGAACACGACGTTGCCCTCCACTTGCGCCTTCACGAGCTGCGGGTTGATGACGGTGCCGCAATCCACGGCGGTGACGACGCGCTTCACTTTGATGGCGCTGCCTTGCACTGCCACCTCCACCACCATGGCAACGTGCGTGCCGGTGACGGTGGCTGCGATGCCGCGGCCCTGCCCGGCAGGCAGCGGCGTGCCCCAATCGGCCGCCTTGGCGGCGGCTTGCAGAGCGTTGGCCAAGCGCGTGGTGTCGATGATTTCCTCGTCGCCCTTGTTGTCGAACACCAGCTTCTGATTGGCTGGCAGCATGCGCAGGCGATACGCCAGCGGATCTGCGCCCGCAGCATGCGCGCATTCGTCCAGCAGGCACTCGTTCACGAACGTGTGGTTGGGCGTGTAGCCGCGCCGCCACCAGAACACGCGAATGGTTTGCTCGATCAGCCGGTGACGAACGGCGAGGTTGTCGGCCGCATACGGAAACTTGATCGCATCGATGGCGGCGGCAAAGTCCACGCCGCTACTTTCGATTTCATGCGGCTCTTGCTGCTGCCACACCGACACAGTGGCAAACACATGGTCGAGCGCGCGGATGCTGCCGTTTGAGTCCAGCGCCACGCGCACGCGGTGCTTGCTTGGCGGGCCGAAGGAGCCGCAATGCACGTCG
>CAYSMM010000014.1:8879-17024 GCA_964432095.1 uncultured Burkholderiaceae bacterium
GTAGCCGCCGCGCATATCGTCCTCGCGCGTCCACAACACCTGCACCGGTTTGCCGGCATCGCGCGAAAGCATCACCGCCTCGATGGCGTAGTCCACCTCCAGCCGGCGGCCAAAGCTGCCGCCCAGCATGGGCGTGTGAATCAAAATCTTCTCATTCGGCAGGCCGGTGAGCTCCTTGACGGCATTGAGCAGCCGGGTTTGAAAGTGGCACGGTACCCACAGCTCGCAGAAGTCGTCGCGCCAGTGCGCGGTGGCGTTCATGGGCTCCAGCGGCACGTGCGCCTGTAGCGGCACGTCGTACGTCACGTCCAGCGTTTTGGCCGCGCTGGCGAAGGCCGCAGTCATCGCTTGGGCGCTGCCTTTGCGTACGGCCTGTGCCTCGGCGCGAATGCCGGGTTGCGGCTTGGCGTCGGCGGCCTGCGTCAGCACGCGCGCGAAGTCGGCATCCAGCGCCTTGCTCGACGCTTGCGTGCCGTTTTGCCCGCGGCCATCGGCCCAGCCCTCGTTCCAGCGCACGCGCAGCGCCTTGCGCCCCTGCATCGCCGCCCAGCTCGACGTGGCGAGCACCGCGACGCCGTCGCGCACATAGTTGTAGGTGGGGAAGGTGTTGCCGCGCAGCTTGAGCACCTGCACCACCCCCGGCGTGGCGCGGGCTGTAGCATCACTCACGCTGGCGATGCGGCCGTTGATGACCGGGCAGCGCTCGATGCTGGCGTACAGCATGCCCGGCACCTTGACGTCTATGCCGTAAGTGGCGCGCGCGGTACACAGCTCGCGCAGATTTTTGGCTGGCACGTCCTTGCCGATGATCTTGAATTGCGCCGGGTCCTTGAGCGGCGGCTTCTCCGGCACGGGAAGCGCTGCGGCGCGCGCCGTCAACTCGCCATAACCCATGCGCCGCCCGCTTGGGGTGTGCAGCACGGTGTGCTGTTCAGTGAGGCATTCACTCAGGCTCACGTTCATGGCCGCTGCACCGGCTGCGCGCAGCATCTCACGCGCGGCGGCTGCGTACCGCCGGCCCACCACCCAGGCGCCCTGAATGCTGAACGATCCGCCGGTCATCATGGTGCGCTTGCCGTCGGGCCGCACTGTGCGCACGCTCACGCGCTGCCAGTCGGCGTCCAGCTCGTCGGCCAGGATCATGGCAATGCCGGTGGCCGTGCCCTGGCCCATCTCGGTTTTCGAGATCAGCACTTCCACCGCGCCGCCGGGCTCGACGCGAATCCACACATTCGGCTTGAACTCTGCCGCTGCCGGCTGCGCTGGCGGTTGTTGTGCGTCGGCGTCCATCGAGAAGCCGAGCACCAGGGCCGCAGACCCGGCCGCACCGGCCTTCAGGAACTCGCGGCGAGAGACAGCGAGGGGCGCTGTGGTGGCGGCGCGGCTCATTTCGGCTGCTCCGCGTTGAGTTGCGCTGCGCGGTGAATGGCCTTACGCACGCGCGCATACGTGCCGCAGCGGCACAGGTTGTCCTTCATCGCAGCGTCGATCTGTGCGTCATCGGGCTTGGGGGCACGTGCCAGCAAAGCGGCAGCGCTCATCATCTGCCCGGCCTGGCAATAGCCGCACTGCGGCACGTTTTCCTCCATCCACGCCTGCACTACGGCGTGCGGTTGCGCGCGCTGGGCGAGTGCCTCGATCGTGGTGACGGATTTGCCCGCCAGGCTTTGCATGGGCAGCACGCAGGCGCGCTGCGGCTGGCCATCCACATGCACGGTGCACGCGCCGCACGCCGCGATGCCGCAGCCGAACTTGGTGCCGGTGAGCTGCAACTCATCGCGCAGGTACCACAGCAAAGGCTGAGTGCCGTCGCCGCGATAGGTGCGGGCAGTGCCGTTCACAGTCAGCTGGACATTGCCGCGCACGGCCAGCGGCTCGCGGGTGGGTTGGCTCATCGCGCCTCCTCATGTGCATGGGTGGATGCAGCATAGCGCTGAGCCGTGCAGAAAAAACGCCGTTTGCGACGAGGCGCGGAAAATCAGGCGCAGAACACGAACCGTACGTAATTCTATATACATATATATGTAATATGCAGTTACCGCATTAAAATTAAGCAGCAATGAACATATACAAATAACAGTACCTAATGAAATTTAGCCTCGGGAGGGTTGCGCGCGGGTGCTGTCAGCCGCTTAGCGCCCAACCAGAACGCCACGCCGGCCAGTGAGAGCAGCATGGCCGCCGCCGCGAGCTTGAGCGTGGAGCCCATGACCAGCGGCGTCAATACCCCGGCCACCAGGCCGTTGGTGGTGCCGCCCACGAAGCTTTGCAGTGACGAGGCCATGCCGCGTCGCGTGGGAAAGCTGTCGAGCACCAAAATAGTGACGGCGGGCACCACCAGCGCCCAGCCATACGCAACCGGCCACAGCAGCACGATGGCCCAGGGCGCGGACGCTTTGGCCAGCGCGCTGTACAGCAGGTTGACGGCACACGCAGCCAGCATCAAGCCAAAGCCCATAGCGGGGCTTTCCAAAGGGAGCGGTCAGCGGGGGTGGAATCAGGCATCGATGCAATCGAGTGAGCCATATTGTCGTGCCGTAAGGCGGCCGACGATGGCACAGCCGTACCGGCACGGGTGAATGCCGCGCCGGCGTTGACACGGCGTTACTTGCCGGCGCTTGAAATGCTGCGGCTGGCCGTCACATACGCTAACGTTGACGATTCATCACCTCAAAGGAGAGCGCATGACTGCCGACGAACAAAAAGCGGTGCTGGCCATTGCCTTGATGGCGGCGTTTGCCGACGGGCGCAAGGCCGAGCGTGAACGCGACGCCATCAAGCGCATTGCCGACACACTGGGCACCGGGGCAGACGTGAACGTCGCGCAAATCTACCAGGATGTGCTGCTCAAGCGCACCACGCTCGCCGCGCAAGCCGCATGGCTGACGGCTCCCGAGCACAAGCAACTGGCATATGAAATGGCGCTGCTAGTGTGCGACGCCGATGGCGAGCAAAGCGCCGAAGAGCAAAAATTCCTGGCCGACCTGCGTGCTGTGCTCAAGCTCAGTGCTGAAGATGCCAGTGCCGTAGAGGCTGAAGTCAAAGACTTTGCAGGCGCTGCGACAGCGCCTGCGGCGGCAGTCGGAGTAGGTGCAGGTGCCGTGGTAACCAATATGGCCACTGTCAGCGACGCCGATCTAGACAAAAGCATTCTGAACTACAGCATTCTCAATGGCGCGCTGGAGCTTTTGCCGCAGAGTTGGGCCACCATGGCCATCATCCCGCTGCAAATGAAGATGGTGTACGAAATCGGCAAGAAGCACGGTGTAGAACTGGACAAGGGCCACATCAAGGAGTTCTTGGCCACCGCTGGCGTGGGCCTGGGCTCGCAATACATCGAGCAATTCGGCCGCAAACTCGTCGGGGGGCTGCTTGGTAAGATTGTTGGGCGCACCATCGGCGGCATGGGCCGCGTGGCGACTGGCGCAGCGTTTTCATTTGCCACCACTTACGCACTCGGCCAACTGGCCAAGCGTTATTACGCGGGCGGCCGGCAGATGAGCACCGCTGTGCTCAAAGACACGTTCGACTCGCTGCTCGCCCCGGCCAAGCAGTTGCAGCAGCAATACGCGCCGCAGATCGAGGAGAAGTCGAAGACGCTCAACATGGGTGAGGTGCTTTCCATGGTGAAAGCCTAGGCAAGCACGGGCTATCTGGCGTGCGGGCGCGATGCGGTGTTGCGTCGCCGCCGGTGCATGGTAGGCTAGCGTTCATCGACATGGACACCACCACAGCCATCGACATCGTCGAGGCGCAAACGCCCTTTCACATCGCACAGGTACGCGAGCTATTCAGCGAGTACGCCCGCTCGCTCGATGTCGATTTATGCTTTCAAGGCTTTGAGGAAGAGCTGGCCGGTTTGCCGGGGCCGTATGCCTCGCCGGCCGGGCTGCTGCTGGTGGCGTTTGCGCATGGCAAGCCCGCCGGTTGCGGCGCGTTTCGTGCATTGCCCGAGGTGGACTACGCCGATGCGTGCGAGATGAAGCGCCTTTATGTGCGGCCCTCAGCGCGCGGCCTGGGCGTCGGAAGGCTGATCGCCGAGCGGCTCATGGACGTGGCGCGTGCGCAGGGCTACCAGACCATGCTGCTCGATACGCTCGACGATATGGAGGCCGCGCGGGCGATGTACGAAACCCTCGGTTTTGAAGAAATCCCGCCGTACTACTTCAATCCCATCGCCGGGGCGCACTATCTCAAAGCGCAGCTTTGAATAGGGCCGAAGCGGCGATCCTCACCTTGACCGGGGCGCACTATCTCAAAGCTCAAAGCGCAGTATTGAGAATTTGATACTGCATAAGGTAATATGATTTTGAGTCAACGTCGATTACCGGTGACGAGTATATACAGCATAAAGTATCAAATAAAGCGAAGTGCTCTGCTTGCTGCTTACTGATCCAAACGCCTCGGCAGCTTACGGGTTTCGCCGATCTTCATCACGAAGAACTCATCATCCTTGACGCCGGTGACGGTGCGCGCCAGCGCCAAATCTTCTGCAGCCTGGTCGATCGGCTCGTCGCACAGCCCACTGAAGGTGCCCCAGTGCACGCCTACCGCGCGCTTGGCGCCCACATCCTTGAACACCTGCACGCCTTCGGCCGGATTGACGTGCTGATCCTTCATGAACCAGCGCGGCTCGTAGCAGCCAATGGCGATCATCGCCAGATCAAAGCCGCCGCCCGATGCTGCGCCCTGCCGCGAAGCAAAGCGCTCGCGCGTGTCGGCAATGTCTTTGGAGTATCCCAGGTCGCCCGAGAAGTACAAATGAAACTCCGGCGCAAATACCGCGAAGCCGCCCCATAGCGTTTGCAGCCGGTCCCGCAGCGATCGCGCCGACCAGTGCTGCACCGGCGTGAGAAACACCTCCGTCACACCTGTAGCCGAGGTGAGCTTGTGTGACTGCCACCAGTCCAACTCGACCGCGTTGCTGATGCCGATGCCCGCCAGCCACGGCTTGATGCCGAGCGGCACGATGAACAGTGGCGGCCCGCCTGGCTGCGCGTTGAGCGCCTGCACACTCATCACATCGAGGTGGTCGTAGTGGTTGTGTGAGATCAGCACCGCGTCGATGTGCGGCAAATCCTTGAGGGCCACGCCCGGCGCCTGCGCGCGCTTGGGGCCCACAAAGCTGAAGGGTGAGGCCCGCTCATTGAACTGCGGGTCGGTCAGAAGGTTCAGCCCGCCAATCTGCAGCAGCATGGTGGAGTGGCCAACCCAGGTGGCCGCGGGCTGCATGTTCGCGCCGGCAACGGCGTTGGCGCGGATGAAGGTCAGGTCTGGCGCCACCACCGGCACCGGCGCTTTTGGCGGGCGCGGCAAACCCTCAACCGCTGAACTCACACGCCACTTGAACACTGCCCACAGACTCTTGGGTTCCATGGGCAGATAGTTGTTCTGAAAGCCACCCGGCCGGTGATGCGGCTTGCTCGCGTCGAAATACGGGTTCACGGCGCCAGTGCTGCTACACGCCGCGGCGGCCAGAAGCGAAAGCGCCATCAGCGCTGCATAGGCTTCTGCACGCGGTGACCTGAATGGCGAGGGGAGCTTTGGGGGTGGTGGCATCGCTTCAGCGCAGTATTTCCATTCTTGAGCTTGTTTACTGGTTAGTCTCTCAGTGCATCAGTGCATATCATCGCTTGTAGACGAATACAGACTGAGGACAGGGGTAAGTGAGCCGTCAGGGAATCCCCGTATATAATTGTCAGGCTTTGCACCATGAACAAGCCTCGGCAGGTAGGCCGCGATGACTGAGCAAGCGAAAACGGGTTCTCGCGACACATGGGCCGACACCGATGCTGCACCCGCACCCGTCAAGCCCTTGAGCCGTGAGCAAGCGCAGGCTTTGATTGCCGAGCAGCCCAAAACGCTGGCGCTGAGGTGGGTGGTGGTGGCGCAGGTGGCCGTGGGGTTGTTCGCAGCGCTGCTCGCGTGGCTGGCAACGGGCCGGGTGCTGGCCGTGTGGTCTGCGCTAGGTGGCGCGTTGATTGCGGCGGTACCCAGTGCATTGATGCTGTACGGCGTTACGCGCTCGGCCTTGCGGCACATGGTGCTTGGGCCTTTGGTGTGGCTGGCGGTCAAGTTGGCGGCCAGCCTGATGATGTTTATGTTGGTGATCCGCGCGCTGGGCAGGCCCGACTGGCCCGTGCTGCTGATCACTCTGATTGTGGCTTTGAAGATGTATTGGTTAGCCGTCGTCGGTGTGCGTGGCACCGCCAAAGACGGCGAACATAAAAAACTGAACTAAACAGACATGGCATCCGGCGCAAACCCAAGCTCGGGCGAGTACATCGTCCACCATCTGCAGCACCTGCAGAACAAAAAGCAAACCGCTGTCGTTGACTTCACGGTTTTCAATCTCGATTCCATTTTCTGGGCTGTACTGCTGGGCTTGATCGGCTGCTTCTTGCTGTGGCGCGCCGCGCGCAAAGCCACCTCGGGTGTGCCTGGGCGTTTTCAGGCAGCTGTGGAGATTCTGGTCGAACTGGTTGAGAACCAGGCCAAAGGCATCGTACACAACGCCAACAGCCGCAAACTGGTTGCGCCGCTGGCGCTCACGGTATTCGTGTGGATTTTCCTCATGAACGCGATGGACTTGCTGCCGCTCGATCTGATTCCGCAGATCTGGCACTCTGCGGGCCCCGCAATCGGGATGAAAGACTACATGCGTGTCGTGCCCACCGCCGACCTATCCATCACCATGGGTTTGTCGATCTCGGTGTTACTCATCTGCCTGTTCTACAACATCAAGATCAAGGGCCTGGGCGGCTGGGCGCACGAGCTGGTGGCGGCGCCGTTCGGCGACAAGATTTATCTGTATCCGTTCAATTTCATGATGCAGATCGTTGAGTTTGTGGCCAAAACTGTGTCGCACGGCATGCGGCTGTTCGGCAATATGTATGCCGGCGAACTGATCTTCATGCTGATTGCGCTGTTGGGCGGCGCATGGGGTGCGGTGAGCCTGGGCACCGGCATTGCGCTGGCGGGCCTGCACATCGTGGCGGGTGCGGCCTGGGCGATCTTCCACATTCTGATCATCACCTTGCAAGCCTTCGTGTTCATGATGCTGACCCTGGTGTACGTAGGTCAGGCGCATGACGCGCACTAGGCATAGCAGGATTCACCGTTTCGCACCGTTTCGTTTTCTAGCTTTTTTAATTTTCAACTTTTAAATTTCGCTAACAAGGAGTCATCATGGAACTAATCGGTTTTGTTGCACTGGCCGCAGGTTTGATCATCGGTCTGGGCGCTGTGGGTGCGTGCATCGGTATCGGCATCATGGGCAGCAAGTATCTTGAGTCTGCTGCACGTCAGCCCGAGCTGATGGGCGAACTGCAAACCAAGATGTTTCTCTTGGCTGGTCTGATCGATGCTGCCTTCATTATCGGTACCGGTATTGCCCTGTGGTTTGCTACGGCCAACCCGTTCCTGGGCCAGTTGGCTAACCTGCCGAAATAATCCACGCGCCTTTTCACTTTCACATTGAAAGGGGTGTGTTGTGAACATTAATGCAACGCTGATCGTTCAGGTCATCGTCTTTGGCATTCTCGTGTGGTTCACCATGACGTATGTGTGGCCGCCGATCACGAAAGCCTTGGACGAGCGTGCCAAGAAAATTGCCGACGGCCTGGCCGCGGCCGATAAAGCCAAGGCAGACTTGGCTGCGGCCAGCAGTCGCGTAGAGCAAGAGCTTTCCAAATCGCGCAACGAGGTTGCCAGCCGGCTGGCCGATGCCGAGAAGCGAGCACAAGAGATCATCGAAGATGCCAAGCGTCGCGCCGTGGAAGAGGGCAACAAAATTATTGCCGCGGCCAAGGCTGACGCCGAGCAACAGGTGGTCAAAGCACGGGATGCATTACGCGATCAGGTGGCTGCGCTGGCCGTGGCCGGTGCCGAGCAGATCCTGAAGAAGGAAGTGAACCCCGCGGTTCACGCGGACTTGCTCAACCGCCTGAAGTCGGAACTCTGACCATGTACTGCCCCCAAGCTCACATTCGTTCGCTGCCCCCCAGGGGGGCGCAAGCCTCCCTTGAGGCGGCTCGGCAGGAGGCTTGACTATGGCCGAACTTGCAACCAGTGCACGTCCGTATGCCGAGGCTGCCTTCAAGGCGGTGAGTGCGCAGGGCGCGCAGGCACAAAGCAGCTTGGCTG